>JALWYH010000136.1 GCA_027078475.1 Thermoproteota archaeon | reverse complement strand
GTCGGGTATGAGGAACATTATGAGGGCCCACGTGGTCATCAGCGCGAAGTAGGAAGCTATGACCCTGTACCTGTGGGCCGGCGGTATCCTCTCGGAGAGGTAGGTGGCGGGGAGCGACACCAGAGTGGAGAGGCCGATCACCGCCATGACGTGGAAGAACGACATCCCGAGGTCCACCATCATGTAGTTCATGAGCACGATCCCCGGCGCTAGGAGGATAGCCAGGGTTTCGAGGGCCTCCAGGAGCAGGATTGCCTTGAACTCCGCGTCGAATCTGAAGGTGAAAACGTCGCCCAGCCTCTCCTCCGCATCCAGCCTCGGCAGGAACCTCGCCAGGTAGGCTACCATGAGCACGTTTCCTAGGGCGATGAGGACGAAGCCGAACGCGTAGTGAATCGGCAGCGGGAACAGGACCCCCAGGACGTAGCCCAGGGCGATTGAGCTCAGCGCCTCGCCCAGCAGGGGGAGCCTCATGTGCCACGCGTACACCTCCTCCATCCTCTCCCCCGGGTAGAGTAGCTTCTCGGCCACCTGGTACAGCGTGTAGAACATGCCAGAGATCTTACCTACCAACATGCCGAGGGGGATCAGCAGGGGACCGAGGAGGAAGTGGGACGCTCCGTACAGGAAGTTCTCCAGGCTGTCGAGGGCATCTATCAGGATGAGTCCCTGCCTCACCGCGACCCTGTCGAAGATCCTGCCGATGAGGTAGGTCAGGGGGACCGACAGGACGTTGACGGCTGTGAAGAGTATGCCCACATCGAGCACGGTGTGGCCGGTCAGGAAGAGGTAGGCAGGCAGCATGTACCACGATATCAGCAGCGGCGAGCCTATGGTGTGGTAGAGTATGTACTTCCGCGCGTCAGCCGGTATCTCGCTCCACCTCATGACGCTCACCCGTCATGCAGGTATCAGGACTTCGGGCCTTCTGAAACACGTCATGGCACCCACTTCAGCAGCTCGTCGGTACCTTGGGCAAGCACCATTTTATCCCCGCTGGGCGTGTAGGCATCGCCATGCCATCGGGTGTTCTTAGCCTTTTCCTTTTTTTGTGTTATCGTTATTAATGTTATCAGTTGAAGGCGCAGCATCATCGAGATGGTCACTGAACTTACTGAGGTAGCAATGTTCATCATAGATCCCAGCTTAGAGAATAATCCACCCAGAGGTCCCTCACGGACTCAACGCACTTTCACTGGCTGCTTGAATATCTGATTCGTTGAGAATAAATTTGTTCCCATTTTTACTTGCTTCACGGACCTTGGGTCGCGCACGACCGAGGGGACTGAGTCGAGGCCGGGCTCCCCTTCGTCTGTATCTGGAGCATGGATACTCCGCACGTCCACCAGACTGATGGCGCATCATCTGACCAGCCTCCCGTGAAATAATTGGATGGTACCGTTAAATGTGAGGACGGCTGATCGGGGAGGGCAATCGGGATGGCTGTGGGGTTGGCGGCCACGGTGATAGGTCTGCTGGTTGACTCGGTGGAGGTCATCCGACTGGGGAGGCACGTCAGGGACTACCTGAGAAGGAGGAGGTCCGGGCAGGGGGAGGGTGTGGACATCCCCAGGGACCAGGAGGAGAGCATGAGGACCCTGATAAGCGGGAGAATAGGGAGCAGGCTCATCGACGCCTTCATCTCCTACCTGGAGGGTGGAACCTACGATCCGCTGATGAAGGTCATAGACGAGGTGGAGGAGAGGAAGTCGGTGGACACGTCGGTGGACCTGATAGGCAGGAACCCGGAGGTGATGTACAGGAGGCAGTTCGGTAGCGACCCGGACTACGTCTACAAGTACACCCAGCGGGGGCTGGAGGTGGGGGACTTCCCCAGGGTAGCTACCAGCGTGGCCAAGTTCCTGGAACTGATAAACAACCTGCATCCCCTGGCCAAGAAGAGGGTTGTGCTGGTCATGCCCGTGGTGGTGGGGTTCCAGGTGGGCCAGCTTATAGGGAGCACCGCCAGGTTCTACCCCCTCCACCTGGTCAGGGACTCGGGCTACGTGGAGGTGGGTCCCGTGATCGGCATATAGCGGTGCCCGATCAACTGGGGCCGGCGCAGAGGGAAATGCTCGCACGCTGACTATGAATTTAACTCCCGCCACGCCTCCTGAAGAGGTGAAAGTTGACGAGACATGCCACTACGTATTTTCCAACCTTCTCCCCAGCGGTCACCATGAAATGTGGTCTCATTCCACCCTCTCCACATCCGGTATGTCCCTTCGCATGCAGGTAAACGCTCAGGAGCGCCTTATCCTCACCCTCGACGACATCAAGGATCTTCAGCCCGACCCTCTTGCCTTCCTCTATCTTAGGGTTGCCCGTTCCTATGATACTGCCCACTAGCTCCTCGTAATCTTCCGGAAACCTCGTCAGCCCAGAATTTTCCCCAGTTGGGAGGGATCTCCCCATTCCTCTGCTCCTTCTCTTCCCCATCCCCAGTATCTCTAGGGAGTACCTGATTGAGGACATGTGGAGCCCCAAGATCTCAGTCCAGTGTAAACCCATCTCGCCGGCGAGATGGGTGAGGACCGCCCACTTGGGAACCAGCTCCACCCTGAACTCGATTACATCACTGGCATACCTGAGATATGTATCATGGTCCCTGAGATGGAAGAACATTCCAGACTTCCCTGACTTTGTAAATCGTTTTACCTCTGTCTGAAAAGACTGGCCTCCCTTCACCCACCTCTCGCCGAAATCACATAGTCTCTTTATTTCATCCTCTGGTAAACACGTGCGCTCAGATTTAGTCCTGATCTTCACCGGAGCGGCACGAGTGGTGCTGCCGAAGAGCTTGTCCTCAACTTCTCGGACCATACCCCAGTTTCCTAGGAATTGATAAGCCACATTCCTGAAAATCTCTCTAGATGCAGCCTTTATCTCTGTCTCCCTGATCCTGCTTTCCCCATCTTTCCCACATCTAGCACGTGCACACCAGTCTCCAATCAGCAGAGGTGTAACGGCTCTCATTCGAAGCTCCATCGGAACCTCACACCCCATACCCCGGTCAGCTCCTCTGCAGGCGTGTGTCGACGGAATCTCCTATCCACACCCACAAGTGACCCACGCTTATCTCCCATCGGGATGGGCGTCGTTCTTCCCCGGTACTTCTCCCTGAAGGGAGCCACCCTTGATGCGGTGTCGTCCAACCTAAGTCCCATAAGCGCATTCTTCTCATCTTGGAAGTGTAGTGCATCACCCATTTGGCCGAATGCGGTGAGCATATCGATATTCCACGGTGCCCTCAAGCCCAAGATACCTCTTGGATCCTGAAGGATTCTTTCTATATAGTCAATCATATCACCAAAGAAGGCGTATCACCTCAGGAGATTCTACCTCGGAGGCAGCTATAAAAAAGATATACGGCATTAGTAAGGGCGCTGATGGAGAGTAGATCTGGCAAGAAACAGTATTGGCTTGCACTTGTACGCATCCTTTCACCGTACGGGCCAGATATGAAATGACTGACCAATCCGAAATTAAATACGTTTCCACCGGATGGAGCGATGCCTCTGGATGAGAATGGGATCTGGGAGGAGAAGCTCAAATCACTACTCCACGACCCCCTAGATAAACCTCTGAAAATAGCTAACCATGAGCAGAGGGCGAGAGATCTCAGAAAGGCACTGGGATTGGCCGATGAGTCGCCAGGCAGATCGATTCAATCATTGGCCGATGTGCTCGCTTCCGCCTCGGATAGGAATCCTATCACGCATCTCTTCAAAGCTGAATGGACCTCGGAACCCGAGTTCTATCATCCCGTCTCCGGGAAGGGTAGGTCCGGTGATCTGTTGGCATCGCGGCCGGAGAGTCTCCCGTCGGCATATGGCGAATGCTTCGGCTCCACCGGAACGCTACCCCCTGATACACCCAGGGACCTCATAAGGGAACTGGCGCAGGAGTGTAGTGAGAAGAAGTCAGGAGAATGCACCATAACTCAGAGACTTTTAAACAAACTTGAGCGTCTTGTGGAGAGATTTCCGCAGCCCGGGGGGAGAAGGAAGCAGTTCCTCTATCTATGGAGGACCCTCGATACTCAACTCATGCTCGATCATCTCAGCGAGGTAGTTCCATTCTTACCCGCCGAGACGCGAATACCGGATCACACCATAATGGACCACCTGGTTACCGCAGCGGCGCTCACACCGATCCTCAAGGAGGGAGATGAGGTGGCCTTGGTATCCGTTGAGATAGGGGGGGTCGGGGAGTTCATCTCTCAGAGTAGGAAGGTCAGGGATATATGGGCGTCAAGCTATCTGGTGAGCCTTCTAACTCTCCTGATCTCAAGGATCGTGTCCGAGGAGCTGGGACCAGATTCACTGATCTTCCCAGACCTGAGGGGAAATCCACTCATGGATCTATACCTACTATCCCAGGAGGTACTCTCCTGGGATGAGATTCAGGTGCTCTGGCCAGATCCGGCTGCGAATGGGAGAAGCAATTTCCTCAAGAAGCTCTTGGTTCCATCACTTCCAGATCACGTTCTCTTCTTCGCCCCCGAATCCCGTGTGAGCGAGTTGATGGATAGGATAGGGAATGAGGTGAATAAATTCTTCTCGGAGCTCGGTAGTTCAATTCTGAAGGAGGGACTGGGATTATCCGACTTGGAAAACTCCGAGTATATCGAGAGGACCATCAAAAGGCAGCTTGACGGCCTTCCTTATCCCCTCTCCCTGAGAATGGATTACGTGGTGATCAAGACCCCTCGGCTCGGTTGGAAAGGCATGGGAGATTCAGCCTCCCCATCTCCACTGAATCATTACAGGGATGCGCTAAAGGAGTTCATTCCTCCACGACTGGCCAGCTGGGAATCCGGAGATGGAGCCCTCAACGAGGTAAATCTGATCGATGAATTCGCAAGGCTCATGACACTTTTCCTGGATGCCGCGAGGGCGGGACTGGGCTCATATGATGTGGCTCGCACGACCTTCTACCCCCTCGCATTCTTGGTCCTCCGGTCCAAGATGAGGTATAGGAAGCTAGCCGAGGAGTTCGAGCACCCTATCGAACCCGGTGAAGAGGCGGGAAGGAGAGTATCCAAGAGATGCATGCTCTGCGGGGCCAGGAACCCTCTCTTCACCGGGGAAGGAAGCTGGCTCAGGAGGGGATGGGAAAATCTCGTGGAATGGATGGAGGACAGCAATAAAAGAGAAAGATGGCTTTTCAGCGAAAGGGAACCATTATGTTCTCTCGGTATGCTGAAGAGACTGTTACTGAGAGAGGAAAATTTGATAAGGGCCTGGTCGATCGCCCTCGGGTTAGATGAGGGGAGGTTAAGGGGCATCCTGAATAAAGGTGAGAGAATAGCCGGATCCCTAAAGGAGGCCATGGGCAGGATACCCACCATTGACGATGTGGCTATTGTTCCGTTCCGAAGGCGCCTTGAAAGTACACTAAATAGCCTCGATGAGCTCAAGGACCACCTTATCACGGCCCTTGTTCAGGTGGTCGGGTGCAGGAGGAAGTGCCGGAGTGACGGGAGGGAAGCTCCCCACCTGGATGGGGTTCTCTCCGAACTCGGTGGCAGATTCACAAGGGTGGCCGATATCCTGCTCGGTGAATCCGCACTCCTGCTGAAAGATGTCCTGGATAATCGATTCAAGGAATTGGGAGACATACCGGGCTCGCTCCTCTTCCCCTCAACTTGGGATAATGTGAAAAGGGAACTTGAAGAGTGCGGGTGCGAGTCCAAATCAGCGGAAGACCTGATTGATTTCCTGAGGGAAAGGTCTGGCGGCAAGGATCCCTCCAACTACGTAACGATGGTGAAACTCGATGGTGATCAGGTCGGCAGGTGGATCTCCGGGATAATGTTCATAGAGCAGGAAGTGAGCCTGATCGACAGGCTGTATTGTCTGGAGGAGAACGAGGGAGGAGGATCCATCACCCTGAGAGGGAACTGCAGCGGGTATAGGAACTACTCCACCGCGGAATTGATGAAGTTCCTGGAAAGATCGGGTCACATCATTAAGGGCACCCATAGGCTGATCACCCCATCGCTCCACAGGAACATGAGTTCCATCCTCAGGGACCTCTCCCTCATATATCCGGAGCTTGTGAGCGAGTTGGGCGGGGTGACCCTCTATTCAGCGGGGGATGAGATGCTGGCCATAGTCCCGGCATCTCGCACCCTAGACCTAGTGGAGTCGGTGATCTCAGCGTATAGATCCCTGAGCTTCGCCCTAGGTGGTCGGGAGTACATGGGCATGGGCCCGCTGACCACGATGAGCGGGGGTGCGGCCATATCCCATAGACTCGTTCCCATGAGCCACATGCTGGCGACAGTCGAGGCTGAATTCATGGTGGCGAAGGATGGATCCGAGGACTCACCTCCCGGATCCAAGAACAGGGTATCGTTCACCAGGATGACCAGAGGAGGGAGTTCGCTGAGGGCGGTTATCGATGGTGACAGGCTGAGGAATAGAGAAGCATCAGACCTACTGAATTATCTCGCGGATCTCATGGATGAGGGACTCCTGAGCAGGAACTTCTCAAAGGAGTTCCTGGAATTCACCGAGAAGTTCTCCTCCAAGGCGTTCAAGCCGGGAGATGTGAGCAGCGTCGAGCCGTTGGTGAGGCTAGTCATAAGGAGGAATCTGCACGGAAGTGATGAAGAGAGGGAAAATGCCGAGAGGGAGCTGGTGAGAAGGTACCTCTCATTGATTCCCGAGGACGAGGAGGTTCCCTCATGGTACCTGAGCTCAGGGATCACGCCGGAGGTCGAGAAGGTACAGATGACCTTGGAGAGATCCCAGATGGTACACATGCATCGCCTCATGGAATTCCTGCTCAGGGAGGTGCTGTTCGATGGCAACGCATAGGATGACCAAGGTGGTGATGCTGGAGCCCTACGACTCCCTCTTCTTCGGAGGAGGGGTAGGGGTTCCTCTGGGTGGTTACTCCCCATCCATGCTACACCCGAGCCCCATGACCGTTTCCGGAGCGATCCTCTCCTTCTTAGTGGATACCTTGGGTAGGAACTCCGTCCTGAGCCAGAGTGCGCTCTCAAATCCCGGGGACATGGAACAGCTGGAAGAGAGGGGGATGGCCGTCAGGTTCGCTTTCCACGGTCCATTCATATACTACAGTAACGGATTCTGGGTGCCGGCCCCCAGGGACTTGGTGATCGTCTGGGCCAAGAAGGGTAGGATGAACCTGAGGGTCCCCGAGATAGATCCTTCGGAAGGCAGGCCATCTCCGGAATCCTCCACTTACAAGGGGGATGCGCCATCCCCTCTCATCGGTCCGGGAGATCTCCTCCTGTATGAGCACTTTGAACTACCCTTGATCAATGTTGAGGAACTGAATTCGGGGTATTACGACGGCGAGCGCATTCTCATCAGGGAGATGCCAGCTGTACATGGAGAGGATCGGCTCGGGATAGGGATAGACAGGAATACGGGCACGGTGAGGAGGGGACTGCTCTACACCACGACACACATAAGGGTCGAAGAATCTCAGGCTGAGAGGATGAAATATGCCATGTTATCCGTGCCCGTGCCAGGGGACGGGAAGGCAGAGGTCCCCTCCGCGTTGCCCGGGAATGTCGAATTGAGGGGAATCACCAGGCTGGGTGGTGAAGGGAGACCGGCCCTCCTGACAGTGAGGGAGAAGCTGTTCAACCCGTTCCCCTCCTGGGAGCTGGAGAAAGATGAGATGGTCAGGATGCTGCTGATATCCCCCGCCATCTACGCCGGGGGAAACGGGACCACGACCAGCACCCCCGATCTCACGGGCCTACCCGGGCGTCCCGAGTTCGTGGGCCCTAGGCTCATCACATCAAGACCTTTGAGGATCAGCGGATGGAGTCCCTCCTTGGGGAGGGCGAGGAAGATGTTCTCCGCCGTCCCACCAGGGACCGTGTATTATCTGAGGGTCAGGGAGAGGGTGAGAGCCGGTGATCTCCTGATGGCCTTCTGGAAGCTCTCTCTTTACTGGGATAGGGGGATGGGCTCTCCCCTCCTGTTTAGATCTCGAGTGGGGTGATGTAATGAAGTATGAGGTAGCCATTCCTTATCTGATCAGGTCCCTCTCCCCGCTTCACCCTGGCAGCGGGGCGAGAGTGTCGGGAGTTGTGGACCTCCCGGTCCAGCGGGAGGCCCACACTGGATTTCCCGTTATATACGGGAGCAGCATAAAGGGAGTCCTGAGGACCTGGGCTTCCAGGAAGATCTCCAGCGGCAGCGGTGAGAAACAGCGAAGGAATACCAGCGACAATGGAGGAGCTGGCGGAGGGAATGAGGATCCCGAGGAGTTGATCAAGAAGATATTCGGACCGGAACCGGGATCCGGATCGGAGCACATGGGGAGGGCCATCTTCACCGACGCGAAATTACTCTTCTTCCCCGTGAAGAGTCTCAGGGGTATTTTCGCCTGGGTAACCTCCCCGTTTCTGCTGAATAGATTTAAGAGGGACATGGACGTGCTCAAGGAGCTGACGTCCAGCCCCTCCATCTCCCCAGAGCTGAAAAACTTGGTGAAACTTGAAAAAGTGAAAGTTCCCTCCGTTGGCAGTGCGATAATACCCTCCCAGCCCAGAGATTCCGAGATCGTGGTCGAAGGAAACGTCATCTTGGAGGACGTTGGTCTAAAGGCCACCAAGATGGAGAAGGACGCCGAACTCGATCTCGATTTCCTTAAAGCATTCAGCGAGAACCTCCCCTCCGATATAGGTGGCAGATTGGCCATAGTACATGACGAGATGTTCAGACACCTGCTGACTAGGGGGATGCTGATAACTCCACACATAAGGATAGACCCCAAAACGGGCACCGTGAGCAGGGGCGGTCTCTGGTACCAGGAGGATCTGCCTCCCCAGACGATCCTTTATTCCGCGGTGATCACCGAAAACGCACTGAAAACCAGTGTCTGCAGCATTCTCAGGGGATACGCGCAGCTGGGCGGGGATGCGACGACCGGCTTGGGGATAGTGGAGATCATTCCCGACAGGGGTAGCTGTCCAGCTCAGGCCGGGAGGGGTGGTAAATGAGCGGAACCGGAGTGAGCGAGGAGATGAAGGAGGTACTGGGAGAGAAGAGGATGTTCGAGGATGTAAACGGCCTCATAGATGAGATACTGGAGATGGCGAAGGATGAGAAGGGTGAGCTCAAAAACACCGCGCCCGTTGAGGAGTTCAGTAACCTCTCCCAGAGGCTTCCCGCGATGCTGATCAACAGCGGGACCTTGATGACCATGGCCTACCTGCTCAGGAGGGGGATGGGGAGGGACGATACCGGGAAGAAACTCGGGGCGAGAAAGCTTGTGATTCACCTCATCGGTTGGCTTGAGAAGAGGAAGCTGATGAGCGACCTTGGTGAGGTGGACGAGTCACGCGACAGGTGGGCCGATGTATCCACTAGGATACTGAAGCAGCTCCTGGGTAAGAGCACCGAGGATCTGGCTTGGATCACCGATGAACTTCTGAGGTACGCTGAGGTGCTGAAAGTCCTCACTCAGGCGAGAATAGAGCAGGAAGGAGGTGATTGACCATCCTCAGGCTTTCGGACCTCATCAGGATTTCCTCCCAACTGATAGAGGACCATCGACCCTCGCGCCTCAACCCATGGCTGATCTCCCAAGTAATTCCCCCGTTGGAATCACTGGGAGGGAATGCGAGGAAGGGGGACCCCAACAGGAGGGCTCGGAAGGATGAGAGGGGAAGAGGGGAGGTGGACAGGATAC
>JALWYH010000135.1 GCA_027078475.1 Thermoproteota archaeon | reverse complement strand
GTGTGTGGGAAGTCTCTCACTACACCGACGGTGTATTTTCACCGGATGGAAGAATGGTAGTATTTGTTTATACTGGCAATCCGTATGGTAATCCACCTGGTCGGGATACTATCGGTCTTTATTTTTACAGATTGGCCGACAAGACTTTTACAGGAATTCTGACGGGTTATCTATACACATTTCCAGTGCCTCATGATATTGATTTTTCCCCTGATGGTGATTGGCTTGTGTTTTCGTGGGGTAGGCAGATATGGAAGATAAAGGTAAATGGTGATAGTTTGACTCAATTGACCTTTTCGGGCGAGAACTTCTACCCCAGATGGTCTCCAGATGGGAGGAAAATTATTTATGAACAAGGGTATGGAGATTCACCGGGGACATGGATGATGGATCCTGACGGTAGAAAGAAACACAAAGTGGGGGATAGATGGTGGTTCTCTGATTGGGTACCAGATGGGAGGCATATAATATTTGAGGATTGGGAGGGGAATCATCCAGTGATTGCCTATGCGGATACATCAGGTGAGGGATATAGAGTTCTTTTGAGAGGTGTGGAGTTAAATATCATACAGATAGATGGTCTTGCTTACTCACCCGATGGTTCAAAGATTTTATTTGTTGCGCAGAGGCCTGGGGAGGGGCCAATGGTATGGGTGATGGATGCTGATGGTTCTAATCCCGTGCCACTGGCTGCTGGCAGTGTGGGAAATTGGTCTCCTGATGTGGGGAAAATTATATATACAAGCAGGAAAGTTGATGGTATATGGATTATGGATTCTAATGGATGTAATAAAACCCCTTTCATAGGGGATTTCAACTTTTTAGAAGGAGGTGAACGATGATGCTGGTAGAAGTACTGATGATAGCCCTGATGGGCTATCTGGGAAATGGGGGAACACCCCAGAACCAGGACCTCCACGAAAGGGAGGTCATCATGTATGTTCGTCCGAATGTGATTCAGGCTCCTTCAGGTCAGAAGAATCTCACCCTTGATGCAGTCACAATGCCTGATGAGCTCCGAAATGTCCTTACATCCTACAATGCTGAGTGTCTTGTAAGGCCTTATCCTGATTATGACCCTTCCGATACTATTGCATACTCACCTTATGGTAAACCGGTAAAAAAGATGGATTTGTCAAGGCTTTTCCATGTGCGTTTTCCTGAGGGAACAAATCTTGACTCTGTGGTAGCAGACCTTAAAGATGTCGAAGGTGTGATTTTTGCCGAGCGAATTCCGATTCTTCAATTGATGTCTACACCGAACGATGAGTTTTTCCAGTATCAGTGGGGTTTACACAACACAGGACAGGCTGGGGGCACACCTGGAGAAGATATTCATGCAGTAGAGGCATGGAATATATTTAGAGGTTCTTCCAGTGTCAAGATTGGAATTATAGATGCTGGTGTAAAGGGTAACCACGAGGATTTGCAAGGAAAAGTTGTAAGTGGAGAGAGTGGATACAGTGATCCGCACGGGACACATGTTGCAGGAATTGCTGCAGCGATGACCAATAATATGATAGGTATTGCAGGTGTAGACTGGAACGCAAGAATAGATGCAAGAGATATAAGTAGTTTCAATCCTTCCGAGATTTACAATGATATTGTAGCATCAGTTGATGCCGGTTCCGATGTTTTAAACAATAGTTGGGGAGGTCCTGCTTATTCAGCTGTAATTAGATGGGCGTTTCACTATGCCTATGAGATGAACAGAGTTCCTGTTGCGGCGATGGGGAATAATGGAGTTGCGCAGATTAACTTTCCTGCTGCCTTTCCCGTTGTTCTTGCAGTGGGAGCCACAACAAATAATGGCCATCGCTCAGATTATTCTACCTATGGGAATCACATAGATGTTGTTGCACCAGGAGGCGAACATGCTTATCCTAACAATGGGCCTGATGATATCTTATCTACCTGGACGAGCAACGATTTTCAGGGTAGGCCATACCGCTATCTTGCTGGCACATCAATGGCGACTCCTTTTGTAACAGGTCTTGCTGCACTTTTAAAGGGATACAGATCGGAGTTAATAAATGACGACATCATGTGGATTATACGGGTTTCGGCTGATGATGTGCCTGGCACACCACCTGGTTGGGATGAGTATACGGGCTATGGACGGATCAATGCGGAGCGGGCTTTGAATCTTTTGAGATTACCTTATGAGATTCAGCATTTGACTGCGAGTGGAGGGTCGGTTCATAGCACGACGGGATTTTACCAAATGGTTTTCCTTGGTGTTCCTGGACTTGCAGATGGACCATATATTGTAAAACGATATGAAGTGAGGAAGACTTTTACTGTCCCATCAGATTATATAGAAAAATTTGTTTGGGGTATCCATACGACAACAAGGGGTTTTTCAATAGAAAATCCAAACTTCGGGGAAAACTGGTGTAAGGTTGTGAATATCAATGGCAACCAGGTAACTTTAAAAACCTATGTCTATGATGTTTACACAATCAGTGGAGCTCATGTGGGATGGGTTCCTACTTCTCCCGGTAATGTCGTGTTTGGATACACTCTCCTTGGCAGGCGGGCAATAAGTGCTCCCAATCAACTATCTGCACAATATGATGAGACAAATGTAACCCTCGGCTGGCAAGATAATTCAGACAATGAGATGGGATTCTTGATTTATCGCTCCGAAGATGGTCAAAACTTTGCCATTATTGATACTGTATGGACAAATGGTAATGGCATGGGCGAGAGAAGTTACACAGACACTAACGTTGTGGTTGGTAATACCTATTGGTATAAAGTGCGGGCATTTGCACAGGAATTTTATTCTGACTTCTCAAATACATATCAGATAGTCACAGCACTAAACAGCCCCGGGAGTCTGGAAGCTACTGTTGCACCGAATTTTAATTCCATTACCCTTACCTGGACAGACAGGTCTCGATATAATTCTGGGTATGAAATCCAGAGAATTGATGAGGAAGGAAATGTCAGAACTATAACGATCAATGAC
>JALWYH010000134.1 GCA_027078475.1 Thermoproteota archaeon | reverse complement strand
GTCTTCATAGTGGGTAGCTACGCCCGGGGGGAGCACACCCTCTCGTCGGATCTCGACATCCTCATCGTCTGTGACTCCATACCGGAAAAATACTCCTTCGAGTGGTACTCCTCGGTGGTTAGGAAGCTGACCAATGATCCCCGGGTGAACGTGCACCTGCTTAACCCGAGGAGGTTAAAGGAGTTAGAGGCCCTTTACAGGCCGATGAGGGAAGTATGATCCAATCATTCCATTACAGCTTCGTGTCCACCCAAGGCTATACCCTCAATTGGCCCGAACGAATGCCCTCCCACTCACCCAAGACCGCGAGTCCTCCCGGAGTCGGAGTCGATCGTTTCTCTTACACAGCGGAGCATTCATTCCCGATCAATGCTATCTTCTACAAGCTTGATCAGTGGAGATTCAAGCCATGGGACTTCATCGCCTCAAAGCCCTGTCAGTAGCGATTAGCCCCGTGCCCCGAGAGATGCAGAAGGTTCCTATGGATAGAACCTCGAGAGAGGGTTTCTCTTCCCTCTTTAGCTCCCTTAAGGAGATGCGGGGCTACGACGGAAGCCCCGTCATCAAGGGAAGGCCGTTTAGCTGCTGAATCTAGAACCTCTCTTCCTCATCCAGATTGCCCACCATTAGCTCGAACTTACCTGATGGCAGGTAAAAGATGGTATCTATCGATAAGACCTCACCCCCCTTCATTCCCAGCAGCTATCTCAATCACGATGTTCGTGTCAAGGACCGACCCCATTTTCGAATTCCCTCTCTATTCCCAGTAGGCTCCTCCTCAGCGATTCATACCTTTCCCTACCCATCTTTCCAAAGAGCCTGATTGAGATATGCCAATTCCCTCTTCCTAGCTCAAGCAATTCCCTAATAATTTCAGAGAGGATCGCTCCCCTCATCCTCGACAGCTCGGCGTAAACATCATCCGATATGGTTATTGTCTTCGGCATCATGCATTGAACACACGACTATAAGGATTCTGATGAGGCGATGCTATCAGCTCATGGCCGTGGTTAAGGGGCCTGCTGAGCGCGGGAATGCTATTAACCATATCAGAGAGCAGATCCCTCCCTGTAATAGGAACACACCCCGTTCGATTTTTGAAATTGAGTCAGGACCTCCTGATCCGACTCTAACCATCCACTAGCCTCGAGGCCAGCTCCACGAGATCCTTTGGCCCCATGAGATGAACTCCTTCCACCCGTGGCCCATCATTTGCCACCACTATCTTGTCGCATTCCATGGGCACCTTTTCGAGGAACCTCCTCACCTCTCCCCGGGTCACACTCCCCCTCTTGACCTCGACAGCCGCTATCACCTTTCCCTCCCTGAGCAGGAACGCGTCGACCTCCGGATCCAGACCCTTAGCGACCCTTGCCCTCATGATCTCGGCCAGCAGGCTGACGACGAACCGCTCGTAGTAAATGCCCTCCTTGACACCGGCCAATCTGACCAGCTCCTCTAGCTGAACGTCCAGCTCGTGATAACCAGTCTTGCTATCTAGGTAGTAGAAGAGGTCCACGAGAGGGGACTCTATGGCGTAGAGGTACCTCCTCCTCCCCAGGATCGGTACCCTCGTCACTATCCCCATGACCTGTAGGTTGGACAGGTAGCTCTTCACATCGGGCCCCCTCAGGTCCTCGTCCGTCATTCCAGAGATGTAGCTGGCAACCTCGCCCGGAGTGGAGTATCCCAGACTTAGGGCCCTGAGTATCAGCTCGTACCTGTCGGTGAAAACCCTCTCCTCCTCTCGGAAACTCTCCCCGACGAGGGCGGGGATGTTGAACCTGATGACATCGATGAGGGACTCCATCGAAAATTCGGGGCCCAAGAACCTCAGGATCCAGGGATCCCTGAGGTAGGGAGCAACTCTCAAGACTCGCTCAGAGCTCATGAGGTCTGCCAAGCCCCTTACCATGTCAATGGGTCCGACCAGACTCACCCTCACCGGTCTGACCAGACCGAGTAGCGGGCTCCTCCTCGACAGGATCCTCCTAGCGACCGAGAGACTGGAGCCCACTAGGATGAGCTTGGCCCTGGCTTCGGGACTGAGGTAGTGCAGGTAGTCCAGGAAGTCGGTGGGCAGCCTCTGAAACTCATCTATCACCACGGTCACCGAATCCCTCATCAGCCCAGTCAGTCTCTCCCTGAAGACGGGGTAGGAGAGGAGTTCGCCGTCGTGGGCGATCACACCGCCCTTCATGACGAAGAAGTAGTGGTCATAGCTGACCATCCTCCTTATCATGAAGGTCTTTCCGGTCTTCCTCCTGCCGAATACTAGGAACCAGCCGTCTCCCTTCAGAATGGCAGCCTCACTTCTAGGAATCGTGATTCCCATAACCATGGTTCCCATAACTGTGGTTCCTTAAAATACTTGCGTGCGAACTAGGTCTTGAGGCATTATCCTTCCGCAAGCTCGGAGTAGAGCCTCAGTATGTCCTCGCCCACCACTCTCAGGTCGTACCTATCCCTGACCACCTTCTTGGCCCGCTCCACCAGGTCCTCAACCCCGGCCACCAGCCTGTCAAGGGCCTGCCTCAGGGTTCCCGGGTTCTTAGGGGTGAAGAAGAGGGCCATGCCCTCGAAGAGTTGCCTGTGCACCGGGATGTCGGACAGGATGATGGGAGTGCCCAGCGCGGCCGCCTCCAGGACCACGGTCGGGAACCCCTCGCTCCTCGACGGGAGGATGAGGGCATCCGCTCCCTTAAAGTAGGGGATCAGGTCCCTTCTGGATTTACGGCCCAAGAACCTGACGCCCATTCCCCCAGCGAGGCGCCTCAGCCTGCCCTCTAGGGGACCGCCCCCTATCATCCACAGGCCCACGTCGAGATCCGGGAGGGACCTGAGGTCCAAGAGGAGCTGATCCAGCCCCTTGGCCTCGACGAAACCGCCGACGTAAAGTAGCTGTATCTCGCGCTCCTTCTCCACGGGATCGACCTCTCTGCCCCACGCCTCTAACTCGCGGACATCCACGAAGTTCGGGATGACCCTGATCCTCTCCCTGGGGATGCCCATGGATTCCATGTAGCTGACATCCAGCTCCGTGAGGGCCACGAAGGCACCCGCTCCCCTCAGCAGGAGGAACGAGATCCTCTCGTGGATCTTGGCTGCGAGGGCCGCCGGGCCGGCGTAGTAGGGCCTGCCGTGGAGGGTGATCACGGTCCTCTCCTTACGCGAGAAGGGATATGACAGCAGGGTCGTGAACGTGTAGGGGGAGTGCATGTGAACGACGTCAGCGTTGCCGGCCATCCTCCTGAAAGCCAGGGGAAGCCTCATCGACAGGGGATTCCTGAGGGGCTCGGCTACGGGGCGGAACCTCACTACGGTCACACCTCCCTCGAGCGACTCCCCGCCCTGCTCCGACGTGGTGAGCACGATCACGTCGTTGCCCCTGCTCGCCAGGAAGAAGGACAGCTTTTGCACGTGGTACTCGATCCCGCCAGGGTGGGGTGGGAAGCGGTGCGATATCTGGATGATCCTCAGGCGAATCCCCTGTCATGGCACGCGAGGAGAAAATAAGGGTGATCACCCGCAGCCTCCCGGACCCGCCCCCGAGTGGTCTCGGTCGCCCACTGATGCCGGGAAGCTCATGCCGTCATGCACGCTTTCGCGCGCAGATGGAGATGAGGGCGGTGCTTCCCCTGATCCGAGATCGCATCACGGGTTCGATTGTCCCCGCGTGGTGTCCTTCCCTCTCGATCCTCTCGATGTGCCGCTGGGTCTCACCGAGGTCCGCGACTAGCGGTGGTGAACCGTCAGCTAATAGCCCATCACGGTTTGACATGACCGCGGGTATAGCCGGAAACTTTTCTCCACCCACTGAACGAGCGTCCTTCGTCTAACAACCTTTAAATCCCCCCGGAGTACGAATGGACGATGAGGAGAAGGCTCGTCATCAGGGGAAACAGGGTGCAGGACATAGGCTACCGCATGTTCCTCCTCAACCTGGCAAGCGAGCACGGTTTGACCGGATTTCAGGCCAGAAACGTCGGCAGAAATTCAGTTGAAGCGGTCTACGAGGGCGACGATGGGACCGTCAGGGCGTTCGAGTCCGACGTAAGGGAGCTGGCGCCGGAGGGGGCCGATGTCGAGGGAATCCTATTCGAGGACTATGATGGACCCGTGATGGACATAGAGAGGTTCAGGTCCTACTTTACCACATTGCAGCTCGGCAAGATGATAGAAATAGGCCTGGGGATGCTCCAGAGACAGGAGCTCATGCTCCAGAAGCAGGACGAGACCCTGAACGAGCTGAAGGCCTTCAGGAGCGAGAGCGGCCGGAATCAGCAGCTCATGATACAGAAGCTGGATGCAATATCGAGGAAGCAGGACGAGACCCTGAACGAGCTGAAGGAGCTGAAGACCGAGATCAGGGCCTTCAGGGAGGAGAGCAAGCATAGGCAGGAGCTCATGCTCCAGAAGCAGGACGAGACCCTGAACGAGCTGAAGGGCGTGAGGGAAGACCTCAAGTCCATCCTGAATGAGCGGCTGGCCAAGCTGGAGAGAGACGTGGTGATGATAAAGGAGAGGCTGAGGATAGAGTAGGTCCCGAGGATCGAGGTCCTAAAGGATCCACTAGGGGAGCCTCGGCTGCTGAGTCGCATGATCGGCCAGATACCGCCATCCCACCACTGGCCGAGCTAAGAATGGATCAGAGCTATGCGATGGTTTAAATCCTCCTCAGGAGTTCGTCACCCGATAGCTATGCCGTCCAAACCGCACGGAGGTAGGCTCATAACCAGAGTCGCGAGCCGATCTAGAGCTGAGAGGTTACTCGAGGAAGCTAAGGAGATGGAAGCGCTACCTCTACGGATGACCGCAGCGGTCGATATGGAGAACATAGCTATGGGGATATACAGTCCCCTCCAAGGATTCATGGTTCAGGAGGATTTTGAGTCCGTCCTCCACTACATGAGGCTCGCCAACGATATCCCTTGGACCATTCCAATAGTCCTAGATGTCCGGGAGGAATCACTCAAGAACGTCGTCGAGGGCGACGAGGTGGCCCTCACCTACGGGGGGGAACCGTTTGCGATCATGGAGGTGGAGGAGATCTACTCCTACGACAAGAAGGAGTACGCGGAGAAAGTGTACGGTACCCTGAGCGAGGAGCATCCCAGCGTGGTCAGGACCATGAACATGGGGGACAGGCTGGTCGGCGGGAGGATAACACTGATCAAGCCCCTCCCCAACCCCTACGAGAGGTATACCCTCTGGCCCCATGAGACGAGGGTGCTCTTCAGGGAGAGAGGGTGGAGGTACGTGGTGGGCTTCCAGACGAGGAACGCCCCCCACATGGGACACGAGGCCATACAGAAGACCGCACTTGCCATAGCAGACGGACTCTTCGTCAACCCGGTGATAGGGAGGAAGAAGGCCGGCGACTTCAGGGACGACGTCATACTGGAGGCCTACAGGTCCCTGATAGAGAACTACTTCCCCAAGGATACGGTGGCCTTGGTGATCCTCCGCTACGAGATGAGGTACGCTGGCCCTAGGGAGGCCATACATCACGCGATCATGAGGAAGAATTTCGGATGCACTCACTTCATCGTGGGGAGGGATCACGCAGGTGTGGGCAACTTCTACCCACCCTACGCCGCTCAGGAGATCTTCAAGAAGTTTCCGGACCTGGGGATACAGCCGCTCTTCTTCAGGGAGTTCTTCTACTGCAGGAGATGCGGGGGGATGGTGAACGAGAAGACTTGCCCCCATCCAGAGGCTGATAGGGTTAGGATCAGCGGTACGACGATTAGGAGGATGCTGAGCGAGGGCAAGCTTCCTCCTAGAGAGATGATGAGACCCGAGGTCGCGAGAACGATTCTGAGGTTCGATAACCCATTCGTCTCCTGAGGTGTTCTGAATGGAGAGGGTGATGTTAATAGGACTGGATTCCGCCCCACCATCCACGACCTTCGAGCGTTATCTTCCGGTAATGCCCAATCTGGCTGAGCTGCTTGATTCCTCTATGTATGGACCTCTCAGGAGCACTCATCCACCGATAACGGTCCCGGCATGGGCCGTGATGGCCACGGGGCTCACCCCGGGTGAGCTGGGGATGTACGGCTTCAGGCACCGCAGACCCGGGGATTACACGGACTACTACCTGGTAACGTCGAGGAACCTGGACAGGCCGGCGGTCTGGGACTTCCTAGCGAAGAAGGATCTCAAATCCCTCTTGGTGGGGTTCCCGCCATCCTACCCCCCAATGAAGGTCAAGGGATGGCTGATAAGCGATTTCCACACCCCATCAGATGCCAAGAACTACACTTACCCATCCTGGTTCAGGATGGAGGTCGAGAGGGTCGCGGGCGGGAGGTTCATACACGACGTGGAGTTCAGGGTCGAAGACCGTCGCCCCCTGATGAGGGAGCTTTGGAGGATGACAGAGCAACACCTCAAGGTGGTCGAAAAGCTCGCTAAAAGCAAGGATTGGTCCCTCCTCTGGTACGTCGAGATAGGTGTGGACAGGCTCCATCACGCGTTCTGGAAGTTCTTCGACGAGAACCATCCAAGGCACGTGGAGGACCCCGAACTGGCGGAATTCGTTGAGAACTACTACAAGCTCATAGATGAGGGTATAGGGAGGATCAGGAGATCGGCCCCGGACGCACACCTACTTATAGTCTCCGATCACGGGGCGAAGGCCATGGAGGGAGCGTTCGTGATAAACGAGTGGCTCGCCGACAACGGCTACTTGGAATTCGAGAGGCCCGGGGAGCAGACGCCCCTCAACAGGGTTAAGGTGAACTGGGACAGGACCAAGGCTTGGGGATGGGGTGGCTACTACGCCAGGATATTCGTGAACGTCAGGGGCAGGGAGCCCAACGGTACCGTGGATCCGGAGGATGCCGAGTCGCTGATAAGGCAGATAGCCGACGACCTTCAGGGGGTCACCCTTCCCAACGGTGGGGGGATGGGTGCCCAGGTCTACCTCCCGAGGGAGCTCTACCCAACGGTGAGGGGGGATGCGCCTGATGCCATAGCGTACTTCGGCGATCTGGCTTGGAGGTCGGCAGGGACTGTGGGGCACGGGAGGTGGTTCTTGGAGGAGAACGACACGGGACCAGACGACGCCGTCCACGACTGGGACGGGATCTACGTGCTGCACGATCCTGAAGGGAGGGTAACTCCGAGCTGTAAGGCCAGGGAGATATACGACGTGGCCCCGACGATCTTGAACATATTCGACATCCCTCACGAGCTAAGGGGTGCGAGCCTACTGAAGGGGTGATGGCATGAGCTGCGGGGAGGGCTTCGTGATATGGCTCACTGGTCTGCCTGCCGCCGGCAAGACCACCCTAGCTAATGCCCTGAGGGATGAGCTTCGAAAGGCCGGGAAGAGGGTGGAACTCCTCGACGGGGACGAGGTCAGGAAGTGGCTCAGTCCTAACGAGGGATTCACCAAGGAAGACAGGGAGAGACACCTCATGAGGGTGGCCTACGTCTCCCGGCTTCTTGCCAGGAACGGGGTAGCGGTGATAGCATCCTTCGTCTCGCCCTACAGGGAGGTCAGGAGGAGAATAAGGGAGATCGTTGAGTCGGACGCCAGGTTCATCGAGGTCTACGTCAAATGTCCTCTAGAGGTAGCCATGAGGAGAGACCCCAAGGGCCTGTACAAGAAGGCTCTTGCTGGTGAGATAAAGAACTTCACTGGCGTGGATGATCCATATGAGGAACCTGAGGATCCAGAGATAATCGTGGATACCAGCAAAATGTCTCTGCGGGAAGAAGTTGATCAGATCATCGGCTACCTAATTGAGAAGGGGCTCCTAGAGAGCAGATGATGAGCGATTCCCTCCAAAAAGTTAGGTATGTGCTGTCAGAGGTACCCCAGCTTCCTCAACCTTTCCTTTATCTCCTCTTCCTCCTCTTCGGAATAGTCCACATCCTCATCCTCAGATATGAACTCCTCTATGAGAAAAGAAACAAGTTCCTCCACCGATGAGAAACCACCGTTCCTTTCAATCCAAGCTCTCGCCCTCTCGTACAGATCATCGGGAAGTTCTATTGTTCGTCCCATGAGCTCCTCCCCCGCCTCGTTATGAAGCAAAGATTTATACCAGAGGAGCCACTTATAAACACCACCCGTTGAATCGCTCTCCACTGTTCTCCACGCTGGTGGGGAGGGACATTTGGCTATGCGCTCTGGATCGCTCGACTGGCACGGTGCAACCGTGTGGAGACACGGGGCGTTGACTTGCGCTGGCGTGATGGAGGACGCTTGTACAGTCGAGGGCTGGATGGGGAGAACATGAGGGTACTACTTCTCTCCTCCTATTCCGGCAATCCGAGGACATGGAAGATGGCCAAGACCCTGTCCAAGGAAGGTTACGACGTTTGGATAGCTGAGTGGGATAGGAGTGGCTCCCTTCCGGAAAAGGAGATGAGAGACGGATTGAAAATCCTGAGGTTCAGACGGGCCTCTCCGTATGGACCTCTTGCGGCATTTAAGATGTTGATGTGGATGGGCTGGGTATTCGCCATCTTGGTGGGAGGGAGGTTCGATGCGGTCCAGGCGAGGAACCTAGACACCCTGATCCCCTCCATGCTCGCGAGGGTGATCAGGAGGTTCGTCCTCATCTACGACCTCTCTGACTTCTACGCGGACTCTCACGTCAGGGCCCCCCTGATAAGGTGGGTCGTCTCGTATGTGGAGAGAGCATTGACCACTAGAACGGATCTGCTCATCCTCGTCAGCCCCAGACAGGTCGAGCAGTTGAAGGGGTATCTTCCGAGGAGGGTGATCGTTCTCTACAACTCCTATCCCACGAGACTCCCCCGGAAGGATCGTCAGGGGAGAACGCTGGTATACGTGGGAACCCTAGGAATGGACCGCTGCAGATCCATACTGCAGATGGCACGCATCGCGAGGGCCGCTGGTTACGGCATGGTGGTGGCGGGGTTCGGTGACTGCGAGAGCTACCTGCGTGAACTGGGGAAGAGGGTGGAAGGGTTCAGATTCCTGGGAAGAATAGGTCGAGAGGAAGCGCTGGAACTCACATCAAGTGCGAGCATGGTGATCGCCTACTACGATCCGAGGGACACCTACAACCACGTGATCAACCTTCCCAACAAGTTCATGGATGCACTGATGATGGGAAGGCCGGTTATTGTGGCCAGAGGTACCTACATGGCTGAGATAGCTGACAGGGAGGGAGTGGGCATATCGGTGGATCTGAACAGACCGGAAGAGGTCATCCTGATTCTGAGGAGCGTAAGCGAGGACGATCTCAAAAATATGGGGGAAAGGGCCAGGAAGCTCTTCGAAGAAAGGTTCAGCTGGGAGAGGTGCGCCGAGACCTACCTCAGGAATCTCCGTTCGATACTTTCCGATAGAGATTCAGAAGGTTCCTGGAGGAGTGGGCCCAGTTAAACCCCTCCAAGTACCTCCTTCCATTCGCGCCCAGCTCCTCCAGACCACTCAGGTGCTCCATTACGGCTCTCTTAAAGGAGGAGGGATCCTCCGGTCGATAGGTGAATCCACAACCGCACTCCCTGACTATCCTGCTCAGGGATCTCACTTCAGCGACGATAAGGGGCTTGGAGAAGTACATGTACTGCTGAATCTTGTTAGGGAAGGATATGTGGGCCTCGGGGAAGTCGGCTATGGGGATCACTCCCAGGTCGGAGGCCTTTATGTAGCCCATCGCCTCCCTGAAGGGGAGCCATCCAGTGAAATGCACCCTATCCCCCAATCCGAGTTCCGATACCAGTCCCTCCAACCTCCGCCTGTAAAATCCCTCCCCCACCAAGTAGAGGGTTGCACCTACCCCCCCATCCACCAGCAGGATTAGCCCCCATATCCCGGCATCCAACTACCTGTGAAAGCGCAACGCACCCACGTACACGAGCTTCCGGTCGCCCTCCAGCTCGGGCGCCGGCACATCTCTCAACACA
>JALWYH010000133.1 GCA_027078475.1 Thermoproteota archaeon | reverse complement strand
TGTCTCAGCCGTCCGCGTCCCTGTGTCGGTCCCCTGCTGATGATCGGCCGCGCCATTCAGACAGCATGGAGGGGGTGAGGTACCTCCTCTTCCCCTTGAGCGAGTCCCACTCCGACAGGATCCTGACGGCCTCATTCGCCACCCTTATGGCCTCCTCCTCCCCCCTCACGTCGAACTCATTCCTGTTCCTCTGAGCGAAGACCGCGTGCACGGCCCCCGCCCTGAGGCCGAAGATGGACGCCAGCGTGAATATGGCCGACGACTCCATCTCGAAGTTCAGGACCCTCGCGGCCCTCAGATCATCGAGCAAGTGGGCGTGCCAGCTCTGGAGGTATCCTCCGTATCCCGGCCTTCCCTGACCGGTGTAGAAGCTGTCCGTCGTGGCGGTGATGCCCACGTGATACCTGTACCCCATGGAATCGGCCGCCTCAATCAGGGCCAGAAGGACATCGTAGCTGGCGTGGGCGGGGTAGCCCCTGATCACGTACTGATCGCTCGTCCCCTCCATCCTGACGGCGGCCGATGTTATCACTAGGTCGCCCAGCTCCACCTCCGGCTGGATCGCGCCGGTGCTCCCCACCCTGATCAGGGTATCGACCCCCACCCTGGCCAGCTCCTCCACCGCAATGGCCGCTGCGGGCGAACCTATCCCCGTCGATACAGCCAGGAGTCCGGTTCCCCTGTAGGATCCCCTGTTAACCACGTACTGCCTGTGCCTCGCCACCTCCTCGGACCAGTCCCACTGCTCAGATATCTTGGGCACCCTCTCGGGATCGCCGGGAAGCAGAGCGTACCTCTCCGCCTTCTCCCGGGGGATCCTGACGTGGTACGGAACTCCCCCCTCGAGTTCAGGACTGTCGGCGCTCCCGAACCTCATGGGACCTAGGGGCTGGGGGAATGTAATAACCGTGTCTCCGGGGCCGCGCTGCTCAGGATACCTTTTTAATTGAACTGGACCCGCCCAAGGGCAGGTGGTCCCTTGGAACTAGAGTAGCCTACGTTTCCGATATCAACGCCTCTGTCAGGGGAGCCCTGAGACTCCCCGAGAGAGCGAGAGTTTTTGATACCACCTTGAGGGATGGTGAGCAGACTCCTGGGGTCTCACTCACGCCAGAGGAGAAGATCGAGATAGCCATCGCCCTTGACGACCTCGGCGTCGACGTTATAGAGGCCGGTTTCCCCATCACGTCGGAAGGAGAGGCCCAGTCGGTCAGGGAGATTGCCAGGACGATTGGGGAGATCAAGGGGAGCACCAGGGCCGAGATATGCGCCCTGGCCAGGTCCACCAAGAGGGACATAGACATAGCGGTTGACTCCGGAGTCGACTCGGTCCACGTCTTCATCGCCACCTCGCCCCTCCACAGGGAGTACAAGCTCAGGATGAGCAAGGAGGAGGTACTGGAGAGGGCTGTTGAGGCGGTGGAGTATGCCAAGTCCAGGGGGGTGAGGGTGGAGTTCTCGGCGGAGGACGCCACCAGGACCGAGCTGGACTTCCTGATAGAGGTCTTCAGGGCAGTTGAGAAGGCCGGGGCAGACAGGGTGGACATCCCGGACACGGTCGGCGTGATGTCACCTCCCGCCATGAGGGAGCTGGTGGGCAGGGTGGTGGACGAGCTCAGGATACCGGTGAGCGTCCACTGCCACAATGACTTCGGGCTGGCTGTGGCCAACTCCCTAGCGGGGGTGGAGGCCGGCGCGCAGCAGGCCCACGTGACCGTGAACGGTATAGGGGAGAGGGCAGGCAACGCCTCCCTCGAGCAGTTCGTCACGGCTCTCAAGTTCCTCTACGGCGTGGACACGGGTGTGGACCTGTCCAAGCTCAGATCCATCTCGGAGCTGGTAGAGAAGCTAACGGGCATTCAGGTGCCGCCCAACGCCCCGATAATTGGGGACAACGCTTTCTCCCACGAGTCGGGGATACACGTCCACGGCATCCTCGGACACCCGGGCACCTACGAGCCCCTCAGCCCGGAGGTGGTCGGGATGAGGAGGCGCATCGTCCTGGGAAAGCACACCGGCAGGCATGCTGTTGAGAGGGCTGTGAGACAGCTAGGCTACGATGTGAGCAGGGAGGAGCTGGATCTCATAATGAGGAAGGTGAAGGAGCTCGGTGATAGGGGGGTGAAGGTGACCGAGAGGAGGTTCTCCAAGATAGTAGCGCAGGTCGTCGGCGGGAGGCCGGGGGCCAGGATGGTGGAGGTTCCCGAGTGGACGGTCGTCACGGGGAGCAGCACAACCCCATCGGCCTGGGTGAGGGTCAGGCTCAGGGGGGAGGAGAGGAGGAGCGCCGGATGGGGAGTCGGGCCCGTGGATGCCATATCGAACGCCCTCAAGTCCATCGAGGGAATGCCGGAGTTCAGGCTCACCAGGTTCAAGCTCAACGCCGTCAGCAGGGGGACTGAGGCCGTGGGGGAGGTGTACGTCAGGCTGGAGTCCAACGGACTCGCGGCCGAGGGATTCGGGCTCAGCGACGACATAGTGCAGGCCAGCATCGATGCCCTGGTGGACGCCCTGAACAAGGTGATGATCCATGAGGACGGCGATTGAGAAGATACTGTCCAGGGCCTCGGGAAGGGATGCCACGGTCGGCGAGATAGTAGAGGCGGAGATCGATGTCTACATGACCCACGATCCCATGGGCGCCTTGGTGGAGGATGCCTTGGATGGCATGGGTGCGGGGGTCAGGCACCCTGAGAGGGTGGTGGCCATCCAGGACCACTTCGTCCCGGCCAAGGACATAGAGTCGGCCATCCTGAGCATGAGGCTGAGGGAGTTCCACAGGAGGTTCGGCTT
This sequence comes from Thermoproteota archaeon, assembly GCA_027078475.1. GTDB lineage: Archaea > Korarchaeota > Korarchaeia > Korarchaeales > Korarchaeaceae > Korarchaeum. Next base: position 7,123 of record JALWYH010000133.1, on the reverse strand, counting down.
CGGAGCCTACTACGAGGTGGGCAGAGGAGGTATATGCCACGTGGTGATGCCCGAGGAGGGTCACGTGGTCCCGGGCGACGTGGTCGTGGGGACCGACTCCCACACCCCCACATCGGGGGCCCTGGGGGCGTTTGCGGTGGGCATAGGCGCCACCGAGATGGCTGCAGCCATGGCCCTAGGGAAGCTATGGTTCAAGGTGCCGCCAACCATCCTTATAAGGGGAGAGGGAGCCTTCCCCCCTCTTGTCCACGCCAAGGACTTCATCCTGAAGGTGATATCCGCCATAGGTACCGATGGAGCTGTCTACAAGGTCCTGGAGTTCGATGGCCCGGCTATAAGGGGCTTGGAGATGGACGAGAGGTTCGTCCTCACCAACATGTCGGTGGAGGCGGGCGCCAAGACCGGGTTCATATCGCCCGACGGGGTGACCCTCAGCTACCTGGAGAAGAGGTCCTCCAGGCCCCCCAGACCGGCCTACTCGGACAGGGGAAGCTTTGAGGACGAGCTGACCTTCGACGCCGCGTCGTTGGAGCCCCTGGTGGCCGCTCCTCACTCCCCAGCTAACGTGAGGGCGGCCAGCGAGGTGGACGAGGAGATAGACCAGGCGTTCATAGGTTCCTGCACCGGAGGGAGGCTCAGCGACCTCAGGGCAGCGGTCAGGGTGCTGAGAGGGAGGAGGGTGAGTGAGGGGGTCAGGCTGATAGTGATACCCGGAAGCAGGAGGGTCTACAGGGAGGCCCTGAGGATGGGGCTTATAGAGGCCCTCGTCGAGAGCGGCGCGGCCATAGGTCCGCCGAGCTGCGGCCCCTGCCTGGGGGCCCACCTTGGTGTGCTCGGCCCCGGGGAGGTGGGCATATCGTCGTCCAACAGGAACTTCAGGGGGAGGATGGGGCACCCCGAGTCGAGGGTCTACCTGGCCAGCCCGAGCACGGTGGCCGCCAGCGCGGTGACCGGCAGGGTAACCGACCCCAGGGAGGTGGTGGGATGATCAGGGGCAGGGTGATAAAGTACGGCGACGACGTGGACACCGATGTGATAATACCGGCCCGCTACCTTAAGCACGGGGCCGATCCCCAAGTGCTGAAGGAGCACGCCATGGAGGACCTGGACCCGGAGTTCGGGAGTAAGGTCAGGGAGAGGACGATAATAGTCGCGGGCAGGAACTTCGGGTGCGGCTCCAGCAGGGAGCAGGCACCCCTTGCCCTCAAGTACGCCGGCGTCAGGGCCATCCTGGCCGAGAGCTTCGCCAGGATATTCTTCAGGAATGCCATAAACGTGGGGCTGCCCGTGATGGAGGTCCCGGGAATAAGCGAGGCGGTGGAGGACGGGGACGAGGTGGAGGTGGACCTCGAGAGGGGTTTGGTCAGGGTCCTCGGGAGGGGCGGTGAGAGGGTGCTGAGGGGAACCAGAATACCTGAGTTCCTGATGGAAATCCTCGAGGCCGGGGGACTGGTACCATACCTGAGGAGGAGGTTCCATGCCGAGGATAGTCCTGATACCGGGTGATGGCGTCGGACCAGAGATAATGGAATCTGTGATACCCGTGCTGGAGGCCGTGGCCGACAAGCACGGGATACCCCTTCAGATGGAGATCCACGAGGCGGGCGACGAGGTGAAGAGGAGGAGGGGCGTGGCCCTTCCCGAGGAGACCTTCCAGGCGGTCAGGAGGGCCGACGCCACGCTCATGGTCGCGGTGGGCGAGACGGCCAGGGAGGTCATCCTGCCGATAAGGCAGGAGCTCGATCTTTACGTGAACCTGCGACCCGCCAAGTCGTACCCGGTCCCCAACGCCGTGAGGGGGTTCGACGTCACCATAGTTAGGGAGAACACCGAGGGGCTGTACGTGAGGTCGGGGTGGACGAACGGCGACACGGCGGTGGACCTGAGGATCATCACCAAGAGGGGGAGCGAGAGGATATGCAGGTACGGTTACAGGTACGCCAGGGAGATGGCCAAGGATAGGGTCTACGCGGTCCACAAGGCCAACGTCCTGCTCGGCTGCATGCTCTTCAGAGATGTCTGCTCCTCCGTGGCCGGGGAGGAGGGATTCGAGTTCAGGGACATGTACGTGGACGCTGCGGCCATGAGGCTGGCCATGGACAGGCCCTTCGACGTCATAATAACCACGAACATGTTCGGGGACATCCTCGCCGACCTGGCCGCAGCCTACATAGGGGGGCTGGGGATGTACCCCAGCGGAAACATAGGGGATGATAACGCGGTCTTCGAGCCCGTCCACGGGACCGCCCCGGACATAGCGGGGAAGGGCGTGGCCAACCCCATGGCCACCATCCTGTCCGCCGCCATGTTGTTCAGGTGGCTTGGCTACCGGGAGGCGGCTGACGATCTGGAGAGGGCCGTGTGGAGGGCGTGCGAGCTCGGATACACCACTCCAGACGTCGGAGGTCGGATGAGGACCTGGGAGGTCAGCGCGAGGGTGAGGGACCTCCTGAACTCGGGTGAGTGATGGGCTGGACTCGGGCCATCCCTGAAAACCTTTTTCCCTCTGCCATGAGGGTTTTGAGGAGTCCCGATGCGGTGCGCCTTCCTGGACCTCGATCACACCGTGATAAGGGCTGGCTACAGGGAGTACCTGATAGGCAGGCCGGCCAGGCTGGTATCCGAGAGGCGGGGTATTCCGCTGGAGGAGGCGGTCAGGGCCTTGAGGGAGAAGGTCAGGGAGGTCATGAGGGAGAGGATACTGTCGGGGGACTACCTGCACGCCTTCGACTGGGATGTGGTCATCCCCGAGGCCCTCCGCCTCTTGGGCGTGGAGGTCAGGGGGTTCCGGGCCCTGCCCCTGCTCATTGAGGCCGTCAAGAGCGGCGCCACCGCTCCCTACCCCGACTCGATTGAGGCCGTGGAGAGGCTCAGGGACGATCACAGGGTCTGCCTCATGACCGGGGGTCTATCCAAGTACCAGGACGTCATTCTGAGGGAGCTGGGCATGGAAGATCTCTTCGACAGGGTGCTGACCACAGACAGGCTCGGTGTTCTCAAGGTCAGGCCGGAGGCTTTCATCAGGGCGATCAACATGTGCGGATGCTCCTCTGCCTTTCACACCGGGGATTCCCCCAGCCACGACGTCGCCGGTGCCAGGGGTGCTGGTCTGCCCGCCTTCCTGATGGTCAGGGAATGGGTCAATTTGAGAGGGATGGATCCCGTTCTCAGGGTGGAAGAGGCTAGGAGGAGAGGTCTCCTGAGCGATCTGATGAGGAGGGACATCCTGTATGGATTCATTCCGGAGGATATGATGGTTCCCGACGCTATAGTCGTCGAGCTCACGGAGGTGGTCGAGCTGAGCCGCAGGTTTCTCACCTAACGCTTCCAGCAATGGTCCGAGGCCTACCAAGCTAGATGAGGGCGAGCGATGGACCGTTTTAAGTATACGATGGCGACAAATCCTATGCATCTCCTCAGGTTCGTTCACGACAGGACCATCGATTACGGACTAGAGCAGGACGGTGAGGTCGCTCCCTCGTCCGTCATATCCGAAAGGATAGGTCGGGGACTTCCACCCAGTCTGGACGAGCTGATACGGCTTCCCATGCTTGATGATGTTCTCCGGCTGGAGGACAGGACTCTTGATGGTACCATACCCTTGGAGGAGGTAAGGCTGCTCAGGCCCATAACCTCGCCGCCGAAGATAATCTGCCTGGGGAAGAACTACGCCGAGCACGCGGCCGAAACCGGTTTTGAACCTCCGAAGGAACCGGTCATCTTCATGAAGGCCCGAACGTCGCTCAACGGCCCTTACGATGATGTGATCGTGCCCGACGACTACGTCAAGGAGGTGGACTATGAGGGGGAGATAGCCCTAGTCCTGAAGCGGGGAGGCAGGAGGATGAGCGAGAGGGATGCCAGGGAGTCCATACTGGGGTACATGGCCTTCAACGATGTGACGGCCAGGGATCTTCAGAGGAGGGACCGTCAATGGGTCAGAGGGAAGAGCATAGACACCTTCGCCCCGATGGGACCGTGGATAGATGTTTCTGTTGATTTCGACGAGCTGGGCGTGACCACATGGGTGAACGGGGAGAGGAGACAGCACGCCAGCTCGAGCCAGATGATATTCAAGCCTTGGGAGATAATGGAAGTATTGAGCAGGGGCATGACCCTCGAGCCCGGCGATATCATAGCTACCGGGACCCCCTCAGGCGTCGGAGGGTTCTCCGATCCCCCGAAGCTCTTGAATCACGGGGACGTGGTGGAGATAGAGGTGTGGAGCGTGGGAAGGATAAGGAATCGCGTGGTATTCGAGAGTATGAGGGGCTGATCTCCTTCCTTTCCCTCATTTCTCCCGCTCCCCCTAGGGTTTGATCCTGCCGCCGCTCCTCAGAGCTATCAGCCAAGCCCGATTGAGGTTCATCGCCACCGACCGCGCGAGGCATGAGCAAGATCAGCTAAATGACTATAGATATTACGCTCAGAGACTTAAGGAAAGGTTGATGCGGTGTCATATTTCATCAAGCGAAATACATTATACGGTGGTGTAACTCTAATAACCAACCGTATATCAGGGTAAATTGTCAATATTTATTAATGGTTCATATGTCTAACCAGAAGTTTTAAATCAAAAATTGGGTCGCTCGGATGGGGATCGTCATGGACCCCTTTAACCTAATTCAGCAATGGTTTTCGGGTTATCCAGCAGGATGGGAGCGTTTGCTCTCAATGATCGGCATAGAGGTGCACTGGATCATCCTGCAGTACGTCCTGGGACTGTCGTTCCTGGCCGTGGTTGCTGAGGCCATCTGGTTGAGGACTGGGAACGATGACTGGAAGAGGCTGTCCAGGACCATCGCCAAGGGCTTCGTGGCCGTGTTCGCGGTCGGCGCCGCTACCGGGACCGCTGCGGAGTTCGGGCTGGTTCTCCTGTGGCCGAACCTCACCGAGGCCGCGGGCAGGTACATCTACTTCCCCCTGTACATGGAGATATTCGCCTTCATTATGGAGGCCGTCTTCGTCTACATGTACTTCTACGCCGAGGACAAGGTCTCCCCTAAGACCCACCTGATCATAGGTATACTGGCCTTCATTGGCGCCTGGTACTCCGGTGCCATGATCCTGAGCGTCAACTCATTCATGCAGGCCCCTGTCAACGTCATAGCCCACTACGACCCGATGGTGGGGCCATCGAGCTGGGCGCCGCCGGATGTCCTGCTATTCGTCCCGGCCCAGATCGCCCAAGCCATAGATGTGCACAAGCTGGCTGCCGTCGGGGCGAAGGTGATAAGCGCCAATCCGCAGCAGGTGACCGTGACTCTCCCTTCGGGGCTGGTCAGGGTCCTAATGAGGGAGGCCTTCGCAGGCAAGACCGTCGGCCAGAGCACCCTAGCAGCTGTCCTCAGGCCCGAGGCACTCAAGACCCTCTCCTCGATCCCGCTCAAGAGCGTGATAGACGCCATCGTTGCAAATACGGTGAAGAACGCAGGGACTTACATGATCACCTTCCTGTCCAAGGGCTACCTCGCGACCTACGTGCACGCCCTCGGCGCCGCCCTGACCGTGTCCGCCTTCACCTTGCTGGGCGGCTACGCGCTCAGGCTCCTCAGGACCTCGAGGGACGACAGGGACAGGGGATACTTCCTCAAGGCGATTAAGTTCGCCGCTATCGTTGCTCTGGTGATGATAGCCATACAGGGCACGGGCTCAGGGCACGCCATGGGGGAGGCCGTCGCTAAGTTCAATCCCGAGAAGTTCGCGGCCATGGAGGCCACCACCACGAAGATAACGAGCATACCTGCCATGTTCGGGATGAAGCAGTTGGTGGACCAGATGATGCCCTTGGTGGCATATGGCAACCCCAACGCGAAGCTGCCATCCTACGACGTCATAGCTCCGGAATACAGGCCGCCACTCCTGATCCACTACCTCTACTACACCAAGATAGGGCTCGGCGTTCTCCTGGGACTAATAGGTCTCCTGGCCGTCTTCTATGCATTCAGGGGAAGGGAGTGGCCCAGGTGGGCCCTGTGGATCGCTGTGATATCTCCCGCAATAGCTCAGATCACCAGCTTCCTCGGATGGGGGGTCAGGGAGATGGGCAGGAAGCCCTGGGCCATCTACGGGATAATGGATGTCCAGACGGAGCTCACCATCAACCCACCACCGGCCTGGCAGCTGATGGGCGTCGCTGCATACCTGACGATAATACTGGTGGTGCTGGTGCTGGCGGTCTACTGGTTCCTGTGGAGGAGGTGATCTGAATGCAGGCTCCCCTGCCAATATCCGCCCTGATATCTCTCTCCTTCGGTATCCACATAGTGCTGGTCAATCTGGACATGGCCGTTGCGACATTCATCCCCCTGATGGAGTGGCTGGCGAGGAAGAGGAACGACGATTTCCTGATGGACAGGGCCAGGGTCCTGATGAGGTACTACGCGAGCACTTACGCCATAGCCGGGGTCTTCGGGACCGCCTTCACGGTAATGCTCCTCAGCTTCTACCCCCAGTTCATAGGGCTGGCGGGACACCTCACATGGGTCCCCTTCGGCCTCGCAGTCCTGATGATAGCCCTCAGGTTCCTGACCATAGTACTGTACTGGTACCTCTGGGACAGGACATCCGCACAGGTCCACCTGGCGGTGGGAGGGCTGATGGCCCTGGCCGGGTACCTGATACCCTTCGGCTTCCGCGCCGTCTTCGCCTTCCTGAACGTGCCCACCGGCCTGCACCTGAAGCCTAAGCCGTACTTGGACGTGGTTGAGGCCCTGATGAACCCGACCTTCGCGCCCCTTTACCTGAAGAGTGTCTTCGGGGCCCTGGCAGCCGGCTCGCTGATGCTGGTCACCGTGTACGCCATCAGGTATGAGTCGGTGGGCGATGAGCTGAGGGAGAGGTACCTGGAGTTGGTCAACAGGTTCGCCAGCTACGGGTTCGCCTCCCTGGCCCTGATGATGTTCTTCGGCGCCTGGTACGCTGTGAGCCTCGTGACGACTCCCTACAAATTCTACAACATCTTCGGGGCTCTCATAGGCAAGCCAGGCGAGAGGGACTTCAGCTGGCTCTTCCTGCTCAAGATGCTCCTGGTCCTGGCTCAGTTCGTCGTCATATACGAGGTGTTCAGGAGTGACGGGCTGGAGGGCAGCCAGCTGAGCTGGGCCAAGGTGGGAGGTCCCGT
>JALWYH010000132.1 GCA_027078475.1 Thermoproteota archaeon | reverse complement strand
GCCCCAGCCTCCCCAGTATAGATCCCATGTCCAACCTCGTCAAGGGCGGGTGGAAGTTGGAGAGGACCACTCCCTGCAGACCCATGCCCAAGAACTCCATCGCCGCCCTGACCACCAGGTCCTCGTCCCCCAGCTCCAGGGCCAATCCGGTCGCTATCCTGCTCTCTATCTGTGGCCTGATCTTCCTCACCACCCTCATCCAAGTGGCGTAATCATCGGGGTCACCCCGCGGGTGCACATCGAGGGGGTGCAGCAGGTCCCAAGTCCTGCCCAGCTCCCTGAAGAGTGGTCCGTAGTTGCCATCCGCGTGCAGGAAGGGAGAGGAACCCCTCGCCCTCACCTCCTCGGCTATGACGGCGTGGGAGGTCAGGTAAAGCTCCTCCATATACCACCTGGGCATGAGGGGGCCCGAGTACGTGGCGCAGTCATCTGTGATCAGGACGAAATTCGGGACGGGATCGAGGGCCCTTATGCTCCGGAGGACCAGATCCAAGGCCTCCTCGTGGATTCTCCTCATACTCCCCCTGTCCAAGACCGCCATCCTGGCCATAGAGGCGAGGCCCATCCTCCCCATCAGGATCTCGGAGGGTCCCGGGAGACTCACGCCCCACTTCGCCCCCGCAACCGGCCTCTCGGAGATCACGTAGTCGCCCACGTACCCATCAACCTCTATCAGGAGTATCTCCGGTCGGGACTCTCCCTCATCTGCCCTCATACCTCATCAGCTGCCTCCTAAGGTTCTTGGCCTCTCTCAGGAGTATATCAACCTGCCATGGTTCGAACAGGGGCTGTTCCATCAGGAAGATCAGGTCTTCCAGAAGGGACCTGAGGTAGTCCGGATCGGGGGCCATCCTCTCCCTGAGGCCGGAGATGTCCATCCCCGGGGGATACTCCCTGAGGAGTCTACAGAGGGTCAGGGGATCCACCACAGAGCCAAGGGTCACCACCCTGCCCCGCCTGAGCGCATCCAGGTCGACACCATAGGCCATCAGCCTGCCGCCGCTGTCCCTGCTCCCGAGGAGGGCTGGGGCGAGGAATATGGAGTCCACCCCCAAGGAGTTGGCCGCGTCGCCCAGCAGGTGCACGTCCTCCTCTCCCATGGGGCCGATGAACAGGACCACCCTCAGCCTCCCGCCCCTCTCCCTCACCTGGGAGTGCACGGCCTCGATGCTTTCCGAGGTGGCTGGAGTGGGGATCGCGGCCACGACGTCACCCAGATCACTGAGATCCTGTATGTGGGGAGCATCTATCCCCATCCTCCCTATCAGCTCGTCCGCCGCCACGAGGGATCCGAACCTGCGGAGGGTGAACCTGTCTACTATTCTCCTGAGCAGGGGAGAGTTCTCGGACATGAGGACCTCTAGGGATTCGCCCGATATGTAGGGATGGGAGACGTACCTCAGGATGTGAGGGGTCTCCACCAGGTAGACATTGAAGTCGGAAATGAGGACCCTCAAGAGCCTGACCAGGCGTCCATCGAGACCCTCCACCTTCACTTGGTGGGTGAGGTCCGTCCTCAGCCCGTATTCCTCAGTGAGCATTTCCAGATCCAGCAGGGCACCGTTCACATCGATCCTCAATTCTCTAGCCTCCAAATCTCCTCTTCCTCCTCTGGTAGTCCCTGATGGCCCTGAGTATATCCACCTTCCTCAGCTCGGGCAGATAAACCTCGCAGAAATACAGCTCTGAGTAGGCGGACTGCCACAGGAGGAAGTTGCTGAGCCTCTCCTCCCCCGACGTCCTTATGATGAGGTCGGGATCCGGCAGATCGGGGGCGTAGAGGTGGGATCTCATGACCTCCTCGTCTATGTCCTCGGGCCTGAGGGTGCCTTCAGCCACCTCCCGCGCGATCTCCCTGACGGCATCGAGGATCTCTGCCCTTCCCCCGTAGGCCACCGCCAGGTTAAGGGTCTTCATCCCGTAGTCCCTCGTCATCTCCTCCAGCCTCCCGGCCAGCTCTCTTACGCTCTGAGGGAGGAGCTCCCTCTTACCCACCAGCCTGAACCTGACCCCGTTCCTCCTCAGCCTCTCGCTGGTCTCCAGCAGGTACCTCAGCCTCTCCTCTATCACCCTGAAGACCGCCACCACCTGATCCCTCGGCCTAGAGAAGTTCTCGGTGGAAAAGGCGTAGAGGGTCACGTGATCCACGCCCAGATCGAGCAGCCACTCCAGCAGCTCCTCCGTCCTCTCGGCCCCGATCCTGTAGGCCTCCAAGTAATCCAGGCCGAGCTTTTGAGCGAACCTCCTGTTCCCATCCAGTATGAGGGCCACGTGCCTCGGTATCTCACCTCTCCTGACCTTGGACTCTAGGTATCTCCGGTAGAGGGGCATTTCCAGCAGGCTGGCCAGCCTGTAAAGCACGTCCAGTAGGCCCAACCGAGGCACCCTGTCTCCTCCTTTTATTGGAGTCCGGAATTTAAACTAGTTGATGGACTGCGATGCCGCCGTGGGGATACTTCTGAGGGACTGCAAGGTCCTCATGATAAAAAGGAGGGCCAGCATCGACGATCCCTTCTCTTGGAACGTGAGCTTCCCGGGAGGGGGTGTGGAGCCCCGAGACAGGAGCTGTCTGGATACCGCCATGAGGGAGGTGAGGGAGGAGGTCGGGATCTCCCTCGATCCCCGCTCATCTCCTGTCAGGCTCCCCATGATCTCTCCCCTGACTAGGAGGATCAGGGTGATGCCCTTCCTGTTTCGAGTGGGCGAAGTGAGGCCGGTGGCTGGGAGCGAGGTGGACGAGGTCTTCTGGATGGATCTAAGGCGAATGAGGGAGGGCTACGCCTTCATCCCGCGCAGGGGGATGCTGGTCAGGTCGGCGAGCTGCTGCGGATACGTGGTCTGGGGCATGTCCTACAGGCTGCTCAGGCTGCTGAGTTCCACCTTGGGGTGCGATGATCGTAAGTCGGGTTGACGATACCCTGACCTATTCAGGCAAATTAATTACTTGTCCCGGGCCAGGGATGAGGGGAGGCCATTGCTGGACGACATGGATCGGAAGATCCTGGAGATGCTAATAAGGGATGCCAGGACTCCCTATACCGAGATAGCCAAGAGGCTGAACGTGAGCGAGGCGACCATAAGGAAGAGGGTCAGCAAGCTGATCAAGAGCGGCGTGATAAAGAGGTTCACCGTGGAGATAGGGGAGTCGGGGATGAAGGCCATAGTCCTGGTCAAGGTGAGGCCCGGACATAACATCCCCGAGATAGCCAAGTCCATCTCCGACATAGGCGACGTGGTGAAGGCCTGCGAGGTCACAGGGGAGTACGACATAGTGGTGGAGATAGCTAGCCCCGATACCCTGAGCCTTAACCGGACCATAGAAATGATAAGGGGGATGGAGGGGGTCAGCGGAACCCTCAGCATGGTGGTGCTGGCAGTTTGGTGATACTTTTCCCTTTGAGTTGACCCCGTTACCGGATTTGAAGGCCCTTCCCTTGGAGGTTTGATGAGGGTATCAGGCCTGGCGCTTATCACGATTTCCCTCCTAGTGCTTGCGCTCGAGCCCTGGGGAAGGGTCTCGGCGCAGGGTTGCAGTATAAGGATAACCAGCACGTCCCCGAGCAGCCTGCCTCGAGCCACCAAGCCGGGCGAGAAGATAGTCAAGTTCTGGTTCGACCTGACCACTAGCGATCCCCAGGCGACTGAACTCGAGGTCGAAGCATCAGGAAGAAACATGGATGTGCTGTCGAGGAGCATATCGGCCAGCACGCACAGCGGGAGCGTCAGGTTCTACGTCCACACAGACCCCGGAGCCAAGGTCGATCTGACCATAACAGTCTCCTGCAGGGTTGGGGACGAGAGAGACTCTGACAGCAAGTATATGGGGAGCTCCTACATAGTGTACGTTCCCAACTCGTGGACCCCCTCCATCTCGCCGAGGACGGTGGAGAAGAGGAGTGAACTCGTCCTCGAAGCTAGCGGACTGGATGAAGTGGACGATGGTGTCGGGGACCTGACGGTGACCGCCAAGCTGGGATCCAAGACGTACAGGCTGAGCAGAGTTTCAAGAGGGGTTTACAGGTCCAGAATCGGGGTGAACCTGGTGAACACCCCATCCGGCAGCAGGACGGTAGCCTTCACCGTCACCAAGTCCTATGCAGGGGTCAGTGACATCTCCCGTAAGAGCTCCTCCTTCACTGTGGTTGGAGATCCGCCGAGCGTGAGCTTCAATCCACCCAGCGAGGTCCACAGGGGTGATACATTGACGGTTACGGTGACAGAACCGGATGGGGACTCGGTGAATGGCAGCCTATCGGCCTTCGGGAGGGCTTTCAGACTGGAGAAGGGGGAGAACATCATAGAGGTGCCTAGGGACATAGACTCAGGCAGCTATCGCGTCGACGCCACGGTGGAGGATGTCGATGGGAGCAGCTCCGGTAGCTGGACCCTCGAGGTCTCGAACCTTCCTCCCAAGGTCCACCTTTCGCTGGACAGGGACTTGGCCGTACCCGGTGATGTGGTGACGGCCAGCGTCTCGGTGGAGGATGACTCCACCGGTCTGAGTGCCAAGCTTCTGATCTCGGGGAATGGAGTGCATGAGACCCACGATCTGGATGAGGATGGGGGCGAGATCAGATTCAGGGTGCCCCAAGGATACTCCGGTGAGCTGACCTTCACGGTAAGTGTCGTCGATAGGGACGGGGCCAGCGCCTCGGCCAGGGAGAGCCTGGTCGTTGGGATCCCTCCCTCCATAGAGGGGGATCTGCCGAGAGTAGTTCACAGAGGGGAGGACTACCGGATAGAGGTGAGGGGGGACAAGGTGCACGGTCGAATCGATTACATGGGAAGGGCGGTGGAGGTGAATGGCCCAGGGATCTATACCATACCCATACCTAGGGAGGTGAGGGCAGGCGACTACCAGGTGACCGCCAAGGTGTCCAGTCCCTTCGGTGATGCGTCCAAGAGCTGGAGAATCGTGCTCGAGAATATCCCACCACGGGTAAGGGTTACCGTCACCCCCAACGAGGCACCTCCAGGTGAGAGGGTGACGCTGAGGGTGGAGTGCTCCGATGACTCGCCGGGTGCGAAGGTAACGCTGAGAGTAAGGAGTGAGGTTATCAGGCTAGTAGATACCTGCCCGGAGAAGGAAATCAGGCTTGAGGTACCCCCCGTGAATGGGCCCTTAAGGGTAGAGGCCGAGATAGTGGATGCCGATGGGGCCTCCGCCAGGGATTCGACTACCCTTATGGTCAGGAATATCGGGGAAGGAGGGCCCGATGGTGAGACCTCCAATGGGAGCGCTGGTGCTGGAGAGGCTGTCCAGCCAGGAGAGGGATATTTGAACGAGACTGATGGAAGGAACGCGAGCCTCACCGCCAGGAACGGAACGGCGGAGGATGAAAGTGCTGGTCCTAGCTCCATTCCAGATTCCAGTTTCAACTCCAGCGGATCCTCTCAGGAGGGAGGGTTCTCCCTGGTTATCCTGCCAGCCGATCCCGAGATCGGGGACAACGTCAGCGTGATCGTCACCCCGGGAAGGGGATGCAGGGGAAGCGTCTGGGTGGTGAACCCGGATGGATCCGTGATTGTTGACCGGCCGATCTCGAACCGCAGGGTGATTGAGCTGCGGGTGGATGAGGCAGGTCCCTGGTCCGTCAGATGGGCCTACAGGTGCGGCAACGGTACCAAATTTGGCCAAACGGAGTTCAACGTCTCTAATCCCCGAGTGAAAGTGAGGCACTATAATGAGCCCGTGATGGAGGAGCGGATTGAGAGGAACGAGGGAGAGGCTCGGGCATCCATCGCCCCCCGAGGGATGATAAGGACCTTCATCCCCTCGTGCAGGGTTATCGGCAACAGAAAGGAGAGTGAGAGCGGGGGTCCAGACGCGCTGATCGCCATCACGGCGGTGAGCCTGATCGCGCTGCTGGTGATCAGGAGGAGGTTCTCATGAGACTCGCTAGACTGATCCCCATTCTCCTGCTCATCTCCGGGATCGCTCTCCTGATCGCGGGACTCCATCCCGCTGGATCCGGTGGGAGAGAGTTGGTGCTGGAGGGAGGGACCCACGAGGTAGTGAGGTGCAGCGGGGCCCTGATCCTCCACTCCAATGGGAGCATATGCGCGGATATCAGGTACATGAAGCTCAGGAGGGTCTCCTCCGGGAGGCGCGTGAATGCCCCGGTAACATTCCCCCTACTGGAGGTCAGAGGAACGAGGGCGTACGTGAAGGTTCGAAACCTCGACGCCGTGTGGAGGGCCAGCTACGGATTCGTGGACGGCGGTTTCCTGATCCCCCTTGATAGGGGGAGATGGAACCTCACCGCCTCATCCGACGGCCAGATCATCCTCTACGAGGTGCAGTCCTTCAGGCCAGCCCACGGAAGGCTCGTCAGGAGAGCAGGATCCGTGGAGGTCTCGTGTCCCGGTCCCGATCCCGGTCTAGGTGTTGCTACTGTGCTGGTCTACAACCCGTCGGATCACCCCGTCGCCCTCAGAGTGGAGAGAGGACCCGGGCCGAACCCGGCGCTCATCGCCTCCTCGGTTGCGCTGGTTCTTGCTGCGATCCTTGTGGGGAGGCGCCTGCATGCTTCTGAAGGTGGGAGAAGAGGAGGCGCTGGAAAGGGCGGCCGTCCTCCTATCTGATTGCGGCCCAGGAGCTCTGGCCGCTTCCCTAGGGATGCGGCCGGGTTTCCTCCGCAGGATCCTGAGGAGGAGATGCAGACCCCTGGATGTGAGCGGGATGCCAGTACCAGCAGATCTCGAGTTCCCCGGAGGCACACTGGAGGTGAGGGACGGCGGGGCCATCGCCCACCCCCTCACCCGGAGGACGGGGAGGCAGGTGTCGTCCGTGATCCTGTCCACCATGCTTAGGGGCATATACGCTGAGGAGTATGCGTCCCAGGGTGACCTGATCTGGAGATCGCTTGAGCTGAGGATGGATAGGGCCAGAAGGATTCTAGGGGAGATGGGCGTGGAAGACGAGGATCTGGTGATCGAGGCTTCCATCAGGTCAACCAAGCTGTGGCCCCTGCTGGCCATGACCATGGCACCCGACGTCACCGAGGCCTACGCTCACTTTGGAGGTCCTCTCTACCTGGATCACGTGGAGCTGGGTAGGCTGGTCGTTGACAACTACCTGATGGACGGGGAAGAGGTCAGCAGGCTCACTACTTTCGTGGAGGCCGATGTTAATGCAGGGATCGACTTCAGCTCCCCCCTGAGCGAGGTCGATCTGTCGCTGGGCGAACATCACTTCAGGATGGCCCTGGATTTCCCACCCGCCTCCAGGGGGGCGGTGGACGTGAGGAACCTCAGCGCCATGTCCAGGCTCAGCCTCCCACGCCTGATCTCCCTAGGATCCCTCAGCGAGTGGGATGCCGCCACCATTCTCGATTCCATCGGAAGGGGAGATCCCGTGCTGATATTCGGGAGGACGGGGGTGGGCAAGACGACCCTGTCCAACGCCCTGCTGGCCAGCCTGCCCAGGCACTGGAGGATAGTTAGCGTCGAGGAGGTTAGGGAGATAGAGGACCTGACGAGGTACGGGATGCACCACACCCCTTACGAGATTACTTCGGGCAAGCTGGACTTCATCCAATTTCTCCTGCACAGGAATCCCGATCTGGTCTTCCTGGGGGAGATCCTGGGGAAGGACCACGCCGAGGCCCTCGATCTCACCTCATTCAGCGGGATGAAGGTCATGGCCACCACCCATGCCAAGGACTACAGGGGGCTCGTGGGGAAGTGGTCCTCCTGGGGGGTGAGCCTGCCAGAGGGCACGCTGGCGGTCAGGATGAATTCCAAGAGGGTCGTTGAGATGAGGCAGTGGGTGGACGGAGGTTGGGAGGATCCGAGGAGTCCATCCGGGACATGGCTGGATCATGTGAGATCCTTGGAGGGGGCCGATACCAATGAGGAGGTTTACGAGAGGATTAAGGGGATACCTGGCTAGGGCGGATCTCCTACAGAGGCTGGTCCTCGGCTGGAGCGCCTCCCCAGCTCTGGGTCTGAGGGCCGTGTCGGCCTACGGTGAGGTTGCTGTGGACGGGGTGAGAGCGGGGGAGGTTCTCAGACGGAAACTCGATGAATCGGGAAGACTGCTGGCTGGTATAGAGGAAGGAGGGGACAGGGAGGAGTCCCTCAGGTCAGCCCTCACCCTAGTCTCGCAGCTGATGGAGGCCGATGCTCAAGCGAGGGAGAGGTGGATGTACCTCTCCCTTACCCTCGGAATGGCTCTCTCCGTGGGCATAGCCCTGGCCCTCTCCCTAGGGGGGCTGGCACTGGATTCGGTCCACATCCTTCCCTTCTTCCTCCTCTATCCCCTGATTCCCGGCCCTCCAAAGGGGGGACAGGTAGGTGATCCAGCGATAGCCGATTACTTGGCATCGTCTCTGGAGAGGGGAGGGGGAAGGATATATGCCCTGAGGCACCTGGGACTGTACGAGGCCCTGGTTATGGATCTGACGCTCGAGGAGGCGGACCTCCCCGCGTGGGCCAACATAATGAGGGAGATGTCGGACAGGAGGGTGCTGGCTAGGGTGATGAGGAGGACCTCGGGCCTGCTGAGGGAGCTGAGTAGGATTGCTTCCGCATGGAACGCGCGCCTCAGGTCGATGAAGGCCATGGCCGTCGTGATATCCGCGGCCATGGGGCTCTCCAACGTTATCCTGCTTAGAGTGATCACCTCTCCCCTCCTCTCTCCTATGGCGGTCCCGGCTGGCCTGACCCTCACCCTGCTCCTATCTGGCCTCCTATCATCCCTCCTCTCCTCTAAGCCGCTCGGTGCCTCCATTGAGTCGGGTGTATCCTACCTGTCGGCCTTCTCACTGGCCTACGCACTGATACCCGCGTAAAGGTTAAATTCCTGACCTCCGGGACGTTGATGAATGAAAGCAGCTCTCGACATCATCCGCATCGTCAACTTCAAGTCGTTCCGCAGGGCAGTGATTCCCCTACCCGCCGGACTCGTGGCCATAACCGGGCCCAACGGATCCGGGAAGAGCAACATACTCGACGCAATAGCCTTTGTGATGGGGTGGAGGGCGAGCAGGCTCAGGGCCTCCAAGATGGAGAATCTCGTCCGTAAGGGGTCCAACGCCGCCGAGGTCAGCCTGCTGATAAGGAACTCGGCCGAGAGGATAAGCGTGAGCAGGGAGATAAGGCCCAGCGGCGAGGGGGTTTACCGGGTGAACGGCAAGAGGAGGAGCGCGACCGAGGTAATGGAGCTGCTGAGGGAGATGGGCTTCCTAGTCGACAGGTACACCTTCGTAACCCAAGGGGACATCACATCCATAGTCGAGATGTCCCCGAGGGAGAGGGCTAGACTGCTTGAGGAGATAAGCGGCGTGGCCGAATACGACGAGAGGAAGGAGAAGGCACTGGAAGAGCTGAGGGAGGTAAACCAGCTGCTGAGGGAGATGGAGGTCCTGATCAAGGAGAGGGAGAGGGAGGTAAGGAAGGTCGAGAGGGAGGTGAGAGCCCTCGAGGAGAAGGAGGAAATGGAGGAGAGATTGAGAAGGGTGGAGAAGTACCTGCTGATGGTCCAGATGGAGGAGATCCAGGAGAAACTCGAGACCCTAGAGAGGGTGCACATTGAGGGGGATTTCTCCGATGTCGATTCCCTGAGGGAGGAGCTCGAGGAGAGAGAGGCGGAGCTAAGGAAGCTGGAGGAGAGGGTCAAGGGATCTCCTGTGCGCAGGAGGAGGCAGCTCCAGGCCGAGATAGAGGCCCTCTCACGTCAGATAAGCGCCTTAGAGAGGGCCCTGGAATCGCAGAAGGACGCTCTCAGCGCCCTCTCCAGGACTAAGGAGGTGCCGGGAGTGGTGAAGGAGGATCCCTCCTTCCTGGGGGTCGTCTCGGACCTGGTCACCCCCCTCGAGGGGTATGAGATACCCTACCTAGCTGTGGGAGGAGGAAGGCTGGGGGACATAGTGGTCAGGGACCTCGAAGGGGCGAAGAGGATAGCCAAGGTCCTGAGGAACGTCAGGGGGAGGTTCAGGATAATCCCCCTGGACGTCATCAGGGTGAGGGAGCCACCCGAGCTCCCAGGAACCCTGGGTCCCCTGCACCGCTTCCTGGTGTACGATGAGAGGTTCGGAGCCGTGGCTAAGCTGGTCTTCAACGCCGTGCTCGTGGAGGACCTTGACTCCATCACGAGGGAGATGATAGGGAGGGCCAGGTTCGTCACGCTCGGGGGGGAGATCGTGGAGAGAGAAGGGAGCCTCCTTGCTGGAAGGCCGGAGAGGGACGTGCAGAGAATCAACAGGATAAGAGAGGAGATGAGGAAGCTCGAGAATGAACTCGAGTCCCTTAGGAAGGAGAGGAGAAGGAAAGAGGATGAATTGCGGGATCTGCCCGAGGAGGACCCCGACCTAGAGAGGCTGGAGGACCTGAGGAGGGAGGTGTCCAGGCTCAGGAGGTCCTATCAGGAGGCCCTCTCCAGAAGGCGGGCATATCTCTCCAGGCTGGAGGAGATCAGCGAGGAGAAGGGAGTGCTCAAGGAGAAGATGAGGGTTCTTGAATCCGAGCTGAGGAAGCTGGCCAAGGTGGAACCCCTGTCCGTCCCCGATCCAGCGGGGGAGGTGGCCTCCCTCAGGACCAGGTTGAAGCTCCTGGGACCAGTGAACCCAAAGGCCAGAGAGGAGTACGAGGCTAGGAGAAAGGAGCTCGAGGAGGTCACGAACAGGTACAGGGAATTCGATGGGAGGAGGAGGGGAATAGAGGAGCTGATAGAGAGGCTGGACAGGGAGAGGGAGGAGGTGGTAGAGAGAACCTTGGAGAGGCTCTCCGGGGCCTTCGACGAGCAGATAAGGCTCCTCTTTGGGGGAGGAGGAGGGGAGCTCAGGCTGACCGAGCGAGGGCTCGAGATGAGGGTGAGACTGCCGAGCAAGAAGCCGGTCTCGATAGACTCTCTCTCAGGCGGGGAGAAATCCCTGAGCGCGCTGGCCTTCATCCTAGCCGCCCAGAGGCTCAGACCGTCCTCCCTGTACGTGTTCGATGAGGCAGATGCCATGCTAGATGGGGTGAACTGCAAGAGGTACGTCAGGGCTCTGAAGGAACTCTCCAAGAGGGCCCAGGTGGTGGCTATCTCACTCAAGAAGGAGACCCTGGAGGAGGTGGATCACCTCATAGGGGTGACCATGAGGGACGGCGAGTCCAAGATAGTGGCAGTTTCGAGGGAGGCTGCGTCATGAGGCCTGAGGACGTATGGAAGGAGTTCAGGAGGACCGGGGACATAGCCAGAGCTGGTAGAATGATCTTACGCATGGCCAGAGAGCTTAGGGAGGATGTTGAGGCCTACCTGAAGCCCCCGGTGGAGGAGGCCCCCAAGAGAGAGTACAGACCCAGGAAATTGAGGAGGGGGGTTGCTCTGGTCCCCAGGATCCTGAGATCACCCGGCAGGTACCCTCTGAGGGGCGAGATCGTGAGCGCCTTCAGGTGGGTGGAGAGGAAAGTCAGGACCGTGGTCAGCTCCATAAGCCTCTCCATCGTATCCAGGTGGGACCTGGTGGCTGAGATTGGAAGGATAAGGGAGAGGATAAGATCCCTTAGGGAGAGCGGGATGAGAAGGGTCCCCCTTAGCGAGCTGGTCGTATCGGGGGAGGACCTGGTGCCCACTCTCATCTCCCTCCTCTTCATGGAGCGGGATGGAGAGGTGGAGCTCATGCAGGAGAAGCCTTTCGAGGAGATATACGTGGTGCTTTCCGATGAGCGAGCCTGAATCCTGGAGGATGGCGAAGAGACTGCTGGAGGCCGCTCTCTTCGCCTCTGGAGACGTGGTCCCGGACGGAGAGATAGGGAGGATAACGGGGCTCACCGGGCCAGCCGTTGAGAAGGCCGTGGCGGAGATAAACGAGGAGCTGAGGGATCACCCCTTTATGATCGAGAGGGTCGAGGGTGGCTGGATCATGGTGCTCAGGAGGGAGTTCGAGGAGAGGGTGGCCCACCTGTTCCCTCAGAGGCTCCTGTCCAAGGCCGAGATGAGGACCCTGGCCCTGATCGCCGCCAACGAGCCAGTGGGCCTGAGCGAGATCGTGAGGGTGAGGGGAAGGGCGGCCAGGGATCACCTGAGGAGGCTCATCCAGCTGGGCCTAGTGAGGGAATCTAAGGAGGGGAGGAAGAGAACCTACCGCACCACTAAAAAATTCTCGATGCTCTTCAGGGTCGAGAGGTCCAATGGAATTGGAGGAGAGCGATCTTCTGACGACCGAGGTGGCGGGTCTTAGGCTGAGGAACCCCTTTGTCCTCGCATCAGGGATTCTGGGGAACACGGCCTCCCTACTCAGGAGGGCAGAAGCAGCAGGAGCCGGAGCCGTGACCACCAAGACCATCCTGCCCGAGCCTACCAAGGGATACGAAAACCCGGTGGTGGTGGAACTCCCCTTCGGACTGATAAACGCCATGGGCCTCCCCAATCCGGGGATAGACGAGTTCGAGATCGAGCTGAGGGAGGCTAGGTCGGACCTGACGATACCCATCATAGCGAGCGCGGGAGGGGGGAGCCCGGAGGAGGTGGCCCACGTGGCAGGGAGGCTGGAGGATGCGGGCGCCGATGCCGTAGAGATCAACGCCTCCTGTCCCCACGTGAGGAGGCACGGCCTGGAGATAGGGTCCTCACCCGAACTCATAGAGGAACTCGTCAGAGAGGTCAGGGGGAGCGTGAGGGTTCCCCTGCTGGTGAAGCTTACCCCCATGGTCCCGGACATCGCGTCCTTAGCGAGGGCGGCGGTCCGGGCAGGTGCCGACGGGCTCACCGCCATAAACACGGTCAAGGCCATGTACATAGATGTGGAGGCCATGGCTCCGGTCCTCTCCAACGCGGTGGGGGGGCTGAGCGGCCCGGCAATAAGGCCGATAGCGGTAAGGGCGGTCTACGAGGTATCGAGGTTCGGGGACGTGATAGGGACCGGGGGCGTGGAGACTTGGAGGGACGCGGCCGAGATGCTGCTGGCCGGCGCCAGGGCGGTGGGCATCGGCACGGCGGTGATGACTAGGGGCCTCCGGGTGTTCTCGGAGATAGGGGAGGGGCTGACCTCCTACCTGAGGAAGAAGGGTCTCACACTTCCGGAGCTGGTGGGGAGGGGAAGGAGGGATTGCTGAGCTTCAGGCTGCTGGCCTTCGACAGTATGGGAGTCAGGAGCATGGCAACCGTGGTGGAGACGGGCGACGTGAAGGTACTAATAGACCCAAGCGTGGCGCTCGCCCCAAGGAGGTTCGGGCTCCCCCCTCACGAGAGGGAGGTGGAGAGGATGATGGAGCTGGCCCGGGTGATCGAGGAGGAGGGGAGGGACTCTGACGTGATAGTGATCACCCACTACCACTACGACCACTTCGATCTGGGCAGGAAGATCTCCCTCTCAATATACGAGGGGAAGGACGTGCTGATAAAGCATCCAAGGGAGAACATAAACAGGAGCCAGAGGGTTGAGAGGGCGCCCCTCTTCCTGAGGAGCATAGAGGGCCTTCCCGGGAGGATCGAGTTCGCGGACGGCCGCGAGTTCACCTACGGATCCACCACCATCAGGTTCTCGCGAGCCGTCCCCCACGGTACCAACACAAGGCTCGGCTACGTGATAGAGGTTCTGGTGGAGAGCCAAGGTGAGAGATTCCTCTTCTCCTCAGACGTGGAAGGCCCGTCGCTGCGTGAGCAGGCGGAGTTCGTCCTCAGAGCTGATCCCCACGTGGCGGTGGTCGATGGTCCGATGACCTACATGCTGGGCTTCAGGTACTCGGGGGACAGCCTCAGGGCGGCCGAGGAGAACCTGAGGGAGATACTGGAGCTGCCGTCACTGGAGCTCTTGATCCTGGATCATCATCTGTGCAGGGAGCTGGACTTCAGGAGCAGGATGCCCGCCATCTCGAACAGGTTCAGGACTGCGGCCGAGGCATCCGGAATGAGGAACGACCTGCTTGAGGCCAGGAGGAGGGAGCTATACGGGAGGTAGGTTTGTGGAACCCAGGGATGTAGTCGAGGAGGCCCTGATCACGGGTGAGAGGAGGCTCCTGACCATAAGCTCCGTGGACTCCCTGGAGAGGGCCTCGGACATAGCTAAGGAGTGGATCAGTAGGAATGGGGGAGGTAGAGTCCTCCTGGCAACCCACAGGGGAATCGGCACCGAGAGGGTGGACGTGGACGAGGCGAGCCTCACCTCCATAGACTTCGACCAGACCGGCGAGATCCTAGGAGGGACCTGGGATGTCCTGATAGCCGATCTATCAAGGCAGTTCCGCGCCAACGATCTCGGGAGGCTGGTGGAGGTGATCCGGGGTGGAGGTCTGATCCTCCTGACCATCCCCCCGGTGGAGGACTGGCTCTCGACCCTGACCGAGTTCCAGAGGAGGTTCCTGGTGCCCCCCTTCGAGGACAGGGGAGTGAGGCAGCTGTTCAAGCGGAGGTTCCTCTCCTTCTTGGGCAGGCCCGGCACCTTTCTCATGGATGGGGAGATCAGGGGGCAGCTCGTCGGCAGGCTCTCGGGGAAGAGGACCCCTCCCGAGAGGACCGGCGATCCCCTCCTCGATCTCTGCGCCACCTTGGACCAGCAGAGGGTCTTCTCATCGCTGGTGGAGGCCGCTGGTTCAAGGAAGAGGGCGTTCATCCTGACGGCCAACAGGGGGAGGGGCAAGTCAGCCGTCATCGGGCTGGCTCTGGCCCGCATAGTCACCAAGACCAAGATGAGGAGGGCCGTGGTGACGTCGCCCAGCATGGAGGGGATACAGACCCTCTTCCAGTTCCTGATGAAGGGATTCGACAGCCTCGGGGTGAAGTACGAGCCCCTGATAAGGAACGGACACGTGATAGACGTCAGGTTCAGGGACGGTAACGTCTTCTACCTAACCCCGGACAGCGCCGCCGAGGTCGGGGTGAGGCTGAAGGTGGTCGACGAGGCGGCAGCCATACCCATCTCCACCCTCTTCAGGATACTGCACAGCAGCAGGTTCGCCATCTTCTCCAGCACCGTCCACGGGTACGAGGGGGCCGGAAGGGGATTCACCCTGAGGTTCCTGAGGAGGATCAGGAATTCGAACCTCCCATTCGTCGAGGAGAGGATGGAGGAACCGATCAGGTATCCTCCAGGCGATCCCGTCGAGGCGTGGCTCTACGACTTCCTCCTCCTCAACGCCGAGCCGGAAGAGCCCCCCGAGGGAGAGCCGGAGGAGGCGGTTTACGAGCGCCTGGACCTAGAGGGGGTGGACGAGGGTTTCCTGAGGAAATTCTACGGGATATACGTGCTGGCTCACTACAGGAACAGGCCGAACGACCTGGCCACCCTTCTGGACGCCCCTCATCACTTCGCCAGGGTGCTCAGCCTATCGGGAGAGCCGGTGGTGAGCCTGCACCTGGCCGAGGAGGGCGGTCTTCCCAACAGGATCCTCGAGGACATGATGGAGGGGAGGAGGGACCTGCCGGGTCACATGATACCCTCGAGGGTGGTCCTGCACTACGACTTCAAGTCCTTCGGGAGGCTCAGGGGCTGGAGGATCGTCAGGATAGCCACTCACCCAGATCTCCAGGGGAGGGGCTTCGGGACCCGAGCCTTGGAGGAGGTAGAGGGCGAGGCTCTCTCGGAGGGGATTGATTGGGTGGGAGCTGGATTCGGGGCGACAGACGATCTCCTCAGATTCTGGGTGAGGAACGACTACATCCCCATTCACATAAGTCCGAGGAGGAACCCGGTGACTGGAGAATACAGCGTCCTGGTGGTGAAGCCCCTCAGCGGCAAGGCCCGAAACCTCCTTGGGGAGATAGTGAAGGAGTTCAAGAGGAGGCTCCTCAACAGCTTGCACGACGTTTATTTCCCCTTGAATCCAGTGGTGGCGAGGCACCTCCTCAAGACCCCCCTTCCCTCCGGGAGGCTCAGGCTCAGCCAGTCTCAAAGAAGCAGGTTGATGGGCTTCGTCAGAGGGACGTACATATACGAGCTCGCCTCCGACGCCATATACGAGCTGGCGAGGCACTACTTCTGGCTGGGGAGGGACTGCCTGACCACGCTGGAGGACTCGATCCTCCTGGCCAAGGTGCTTCAGGGGAAGGGCTGGGAAATGGTGAGGTCGAGGTTCGGCCTCAAGGTGGATCCCTACGAGATGTTCAGGGAGCTGGTGAGGAACCTCCTAGCCTGTCTGGATGGCCTTGGCGACCAGGCTTAGGTGAGTGCACGGGGGCATGAACTTCTCCATCCTCCTTATGTCGCCGTATATGGAGTCCACCCCCCATCCGGCCTTCCTCAGTATCTCGGCCAGCTCGGTAGATGTGTAGACCCTCATGTCGGTGTTCACCTCCAGCTCCTTGTTCAGGTTTCCCTCGCCATCATCCCTCAGGATGATCCACTTCGACGTCAGCCTAGACCAGAGGGGGTCAAACCTCCTCTCCTCCATCAGGAGGAGGGAGCCATACCTCTGGAATGTCCTGTTACAGTACCTCCAGTCGGGAGTCTCCCTGTGAAGGGTGTTCGCTATTATCAGGATGGCCCCGTCCTTAGCCAGGGACCTGAGCTTCCTCAATATCTCCTCGTCTGTGGTCCCGTCGTAGTAGCCCAAGGAAGTAGACACTATTATTACCGCGTCGAACTTCTCCCCCTCAAGCACTCGATCTATCATCCGGGCGTCGGAGACCACGAACTTGGTCCTCTCGGAGACCCTGTACCTCTCTGCCTTCTGCCTCGCGTCCTCTATGAAGGGGAGCGAGATGTCGACGCCCACCACCTCGTATCCCTCCATGGCCAAGGGGATGGCCACTCTGCCGTTACCGCAGAAGGCGTCTAAGATCCTCCCGGAGTCGAGCCCGTTCTCCCTCAGGATCCTCACTATGGACCTGGCTATCTGCTCCCCCTCGGACCAGGTCCCGTTCATGATCTCGATGTAAAGATCAGCTCTCTCCACGAATACCCTCTGCACCCAGCTCAGTCCGGCCACCCAGATGAGTGGTGGCCGAAATAATAAATGGTTAGGGGGAGAGGTCAACTTCCCTCCCGAGGCCCAGGATCCTCGCCCTGCTGTACACGAAGGAGGCTGCCGCCACATCGAGAGCCGACGTTCCCACTGACTTGTACAGGGTTCTCTCGCTGGAGGATGCCCTGCCCCGCTTGAGCCCGGCGAGCACCTCCCCCAGCTCCCCCACTATCCTCTCCCTCGGGATGATCCCCCTCTCCAGCGGGATCCTGAGGTCGCCGGCCTCGAGCGCCTCCTTAGTGTCGACCACTATCCTGTCGAAGGACGAGATGGCCGAGTCATCCAGCTCCCTGGCGTCGGGAGTGTAGGCCCCAACGGCGCACACGTGCGTTCCCTCCTGCAGGTCCCCGCCGAACAGCACCGGGCTCCTCGAAGTGGTCACCGTCGCTATTATATCAGCCCGCCGATTCTCATCCACCACGGCGGCATCCAGGCCCCTCTTCCTCAGTTCTGCCACCAGGGACTCGGCCCTGCTCCGATTCAGGTCCCTCACGTACACCCTGCTGACGGGTCTCACCTCCGGGATGAGCTTGGAGTGGGACCTACCCTGAGTCCCGGCTCCGATGACCAGCAGAGTCTCGGAGTCCTCCCTTGACATGACCTCGGCGGACAGGGCGCTGGCGCCACCCGTCCTGTACTCCGTGACGACCGTCCCGTCCATGAGCGCCAGGGGCATCCCGGTGTCGGCATCCAGCAGGAGGATCGACGCCGGAACGGTGGGCAGTCCCCTATCCGCGTTACCAGGGAAGACCCCCACGACCTTGATAGCGACTGCCCCCAGCTTCCCGGAGTAGGCTGGCATGAAGCCGATCCATCCCTTGGGCAGATTGGCGGAGGGTCTCGGCGGATACCACCCTCCTCCCGTCGCTTTCTCTATCAGTGAGGTTTTCAGGGCATCCAGGAAACCCCTTATGTCGCTCTCTATTGCCTCCCTCACATCCCCGGATGACAGGAGGATCATGGACGCCCACCCAACGGCGCGATCACCGAGGTAGCAATTTAATCTTTGAACATACAATATCACAATGGTGTTGGGATGTCTCTCCCCTACAACAAGTTCGTGGGAGTGGATGAGGCCCTCTCCCACATTCCAGATGGCTCCGTTGTCGCCATCTCCGGTTTCAACATGGCCACGACCCCGGAATATCTGATAATGAAGCTCTGGGAGAGGTACAGGGATACGGGCCACCCCACGGACCTCTTCATAATCTCGGACACCCTGCCGGCGACCCCTAACAGGGCGCTGGACTTCGTCGCAAGGAGGATCTACGAGGAGGAGGGTCAGAG
The DNA here is from genome assembly GCA_027078475.1 of Thermoproteota archaeon. Taxonomy (GTDB): domain Archaea; phylum Korarchaeota; class Korarchaeia; order Korarchaeales; family Korarchaeaceae; genus Korarchaeum. Next base: position 14,966 of record JALWYH010000132.1, on the reverse strand, counting down.
CTTCATCAGGGGGATGCTCCTCCCGTTCACGGGTTGGGCTCCCTACATCCAGAAGCTTGCCTTGGAGAACAGAATAGAGCTTTACTCTTGGTCCATAGGGATGGCAGCCTACTGGTTCAGGGAGGTCGCCTCTGGGAGGCCGGGCCTCCTCACCTCCATCGGGAGGGGAACCTTCCTGGATCCCAGGCAGGATGGAGGGGCCATGAACGATCTGGCGAGGGAGAGGAGGACCTGTCGCGTCTCCCTCATAGAGATAGATGAAGAGGAGTATCTATTCTACGAGGCCCCTAAGCCGAATATCTCGATGATAAGGGGCACGACGGCCGATGAGATGGGTAATATAACCATGGAGAAGGAGGGGATCTTCGGAACCGTCCTAGCCATCGCTCAGGCGGCGAAGGCGCAGCCAGATCCTGGCATCGTGATAGCCCAAGTCGAGAGAGAGGCCAGGTTCGGCTCGCTGAATCCTAAGAGTGTACACGTGCCCGGCCCCTTGGTCGACTACCTTGTGGTGGCCCCGCCGCAGTATCACTGGCAGAGCGGCACCGTGATGTACGACCCGAGGATAAGCGGGACCATAATACCTCCCATAACTCCGAGTCTGCTCCCCAAGATGGAGCTCAACGAGAGGAAGGTTATAGCCAGGAGGATCGCCTTGGAGATGGTTCGACTGGTCAATGAGAGAGGTGGACCCATCCTGGTGAACTTGGGCATAGGGATACCCGCCTTGGTCACCAACGTGGCGGCGGAGGAGGGCATCTCAGACTACATAGTCACGACGATAGAGTCCGGACCTTGGGGTGGTCTCGCCCTCATGGGAGAGGACTTCGGGGTCTCCATAGGCCCCTTCGCCATCATACCGATGCCGGACATGTTCACCAATTACGAGGGCGGGATCATAGACGCGGCCTCGCTCGGATTCATGCAGGTGGATGAGGAGGGGAACGTAAACCCATCGATGCTGCCGGGTAGGATGCCTGGCCCGGGCGGATTTCCCGTCATAGCGGCTGGATCTCCCAGGGTCTTCTTCGGGGGCGGATTCACCGCGGGCAAGAAGAAATTCAGGGTCGGGGAGGGCAGGCTCGTCATTGAGGAGGACGGTGACGTGATCAAGTTCGTGAGGAGAGTCTACAAGATAGTCTTCAACGGCAGGATCGCCCTTCAGGAGGGAAAGGATGTACTCTACGTAACTGAGAGGGCGGTCTTCAGGCTGACCAGAGAGGGGCTCGTCCTAGAGGAGGTGGCGCCCGGCGTTGACCTAGAGAGGGACGTGCTGGAGAAGATGCAGTTCAAACCGATCATTTCCCGGAACCTGAGGGAGATGGATGGGAGGATATTCAGCGAGGGTAGGATGAGACTCGCGGACGAGATAAAAAGGGGATGAGGGACCGGGAGGCAAAAGATTGAGGGGCATGAGCAGGGGCATCCTGCTAGCCCCCTTGGATCTCCGTCTCAGGGGAGATCCGTCCTCAGGATGGGAGGCGGGGCCTCTCTTATCAGCCTAGCGTCGAACCCCCTTCTCCTGAGCTCCTTCAGTAGATCCTCCCTACCTATGTAGATCGGTATCCCTTCCCTGTCCGCCAGCCCGAGAGCTGCCGAAAGCTCCTCGTCTGCTCCCTTTACTGCAATCCTTCTTTTGGGTGCCTTCTCCACCCTTATAGCCCTGTCCACTATCAACCTCTCCACAGAGGCCATGAGCGAGCGGTCCCTGCTCAGCTTATTGAAGGTCTGCATGGGTATGAGAACCTCGTGATCCCTCACCAAGTCCTCGAGCACCCCCCTCCTGACGGCCCACTTGAGCGCCTCGTAGTCCATGACAACCCTCTTGATCCCCTTTCTCCTCCTGACAGCCAGGATGACCGGTAGGAGGATCAGTGGAGAGAGGATCGCCCACCATGGGATGGATGGGAGGGAGGGAAGCCCTATGCTGAAGGAAGGTGGAGGGGCAACCCCCCTCTGGGCTGGGGTGAACTCCACCTCCACGCGGGCGCTCTTGCCGTACTTGGGAAGCGAGATCAGCACGCTCCCTCCAGTGGAGTCCTCATTGGCAGGCGATACCTCGAAGGTTATGACTGCCCTGCCTCCCTTCGATATGGAGAGCTGCCATCCGAGGGTGTTCCCACCTGCAGAGGGCGGGGATGGCATTCCTCCTATCCTGGCGCTACCCTGGACGTACCTGAGGGAGGGATCGAGTGTCGCCACCACCTTGACCGCCTTAGCACCCGTGGGGCTCGTGAGCACGATCCTGATCCTGCCGCTCCTGGACGAGCTCGTGGCCGATGCGTTGAGGTCGACCACCTCGGGCGGCGGTGCCGGGGGCTTCGGGGGCGAGGGCTTGTACTTGGGTTTGACCGATATCAGAACGCTGTCAGAGCTGGAGGAGGCCCTTGCGACCACATTGAAGCTCCCTGAAGTGGCGAGGAGCTCGGCCCTGAAGTTCACCTCGACTGCTCTGTTGGGAGTCAGCTCCCCTATACGCCATGTGAGCCTGTTATTCTCATTATCTGGCTCCATCCTCACTCCGCCGACCATGGAGCTTCCCTTCACGTAGTCGAGGCCACTGGTGAGGTCGACGGTGAGGGACAGGTTTTCTGACGGACCATCCCCTATATTGCTGACCCTGACCACGAATGTCACCACCGTCCCAGTTTCCGCCAGCACAGGCGTCGCCATGATCTCCACCACTATCAGGGGCAGTCCCCTTGGCCCGGACGAGGCCGGCGATCCCGTGGACTGGCCAGTTGATCCTCCTGACCCGGAGCCAGAGCCACCGGAGCTGAAACCAGAGGAGGGAGTCGAGCTGGAGCTGGAGTAGGAGATCCCCTGGGAGCCGAGCGACACGAGGACTATTGGTAGATGAGTGAGTCTGTAGTTGTGGTGCTCCTCAGGCTCCTCCACCTGGGATCCGGTGCTACCTCCCGGCGGGGGAACCCAGCCGCAGGGCGGCGGTGTGTAATCATCGTCCGAATTGTCATCGTCGGACGAGCTGCCCCCTCCACCTCCACCGGAATCCCCTCCGGATGGTGGATCTCTCACCAAGACGGAGGCGGAGGCCAGGAAGGTCCCATTCACGTGAACCCTGTTCTGCTTGGTTCCCGGGGTTATTGCCCTGAGCGCGTACGAGATCCTGGCGGCATGCCCCGGATCTAGAGTTAGGTTGTACCTCAGGTGCCCGGACGACACGACGGGACCGTCGACAGATACGTTGGAGGAGAAGGAACCGTTCACGTAGCTCATCCCTGGTGGAAGCGCGTCATCAACCAAGAGAAGTGCTGAGAGACCGCCAGTGTTGGAGAGAACGACCGTATAATTGACCGTCTGGTTGACATCCACCAAGTCGGGATGGGCGTCCTTGGTGGCCCCTATTATGGCGGGCCTTATGACGTGAACTTCCTGGGTGTCGTTTCCAGATCCATCCTCCCCCCTGAAGACTGCCACGTTCTCGAGAACGGAACCAGCCGGAGCTGTCACTGAGACGTTGAATCTTATGGTGACGTCCGAGCCCGCCGGCACGTCCACCAGCCAGCTGAGGTTCCTGCCACTTATTTCTGGCTCGATCAGGTCCCCGTCCACCCTCGAAGTGCCGTTTATGTAGTCCATACCATCCGGGAGCACGTCTGTCACCGTCACGTTGTAGGCCGTCCCGTTGCCATGGTTACTGATCAGCAGGAGGACTTCGGCCGTGGAGTTGGGTGTCACTGTCGACGGATTAACCGATTTGGATATGGACAGGTTAGGGGCCACCAGCGGGGCCTCGTAGACCGGGCCAAACTCCGACGTGCCGTGGGGCAGGAGCGTGGTCGTGGCCGTTATGTTTATGGGCCTAGATACCAGATCCGACGGCAGATCGATCCACCCCATGAACTCGCCGTCATGGGATGTGAGTCTGCCCAGATACCTGAATCCCTCTCCGTAACCGCTGGGATCCCCGTCGGCCTGGTATATCTCTACGGTCGATCCGTTGAGGGCCGGATTGCCGTCTCCGGAGCCCTCGGTGTTTATGTACCCTCTGACTATAAGCCTGTCCCCGTAAACTGCGGCCCACTCGAATACCGGGTAATCTATGAGGTCGTTGGGACCCGTCGAGAAGGCTCCGTCGTTGAGGGTGACGAAGTCCCCGCCGAGATCGATCCCGAGGAGGGTGTTGTTGTAGGTGGACACCATGGTGACGACATTGCCCCTGGAGGAATTACCCTCGATCACGACGCCTGAGTATGAGTTGTTGTGAATGGATGTGCCGTTGATCGAGTTGTTGGATGAGCCCGATGATCCGGAGATCATTACCCCCCACCTGCAGCCGCTTATCTCCCCGTCAGTGACCCTGTTACCGTTGCCGTTCTGAATCCAGATTCCATACATGCTACCGTTTATGGTGGTCCTCACGGTGTTGTTGCCGCTGGCCTCCACGTAGACACCCGCTATGGTGTTGTTGAGGAGGGTGGAGTTCGTCAGCTCGTTTCCATCGGAGCTTGAAACGAAGGCCACTCCGTAGACGTTGTCACTCACACTCATGTTCGAGAAGGTGTTACTCCCCGACCTGAGATAGATGTAGGCCCCGTAGCCGTCGCTCCCAGATGCTGTGTTGTTCTCCAGCCTCACCTCCGAGAACGAGTTTCCGTCCGAGTCCTCCAGGTAGATGCCGTACCATCCGTTCTCCGATGAGAACACTCCCGTGAAGGTGTTGTTGGCCGAGTACTCAAGCAATATTCCTCCCTCCGAGTTCCCGGTGGCGTTAACCCCCTCAATGGTGCTCTCCGATGTGAAGAGGAGGAGAAGTCCCACTCTGTTGCCTGAGGTCGCCGAGTCAGTGACCGACGATATGACTGATCCCTTCAGGTTTATCCCCACATTGGTGTTATTGTCGGCCTCCACACCGCTCAGGGTTATGTTAGAGCTGGAAACCACGTTTATCCCGAAGTAGTTGCCGCTGGCAATCACGTTCCTAACGTGACTCTCGCTTGAGAGCTGGACGTGTATCCCGGCCATCTGGGATCCGATAGCCCCGACTGCAGTCAGGTTCTCAACGGTCACATTCCTGACGTTCCACAGCTCTATCACGTTCTGGGTCGTGTTAAGGGCCTCTATTCTCACGTCCCCCGGGTCTCCAAGACCCCTAACCATCACATCGTTCACGGTGATCTTCACGTTGTCCCTGTAGGTTCCCGGACATATCACCACCGTGTCTCCAGGGGCGGCTGATGCCAAGGCCTCGCTTGGCAGGTCGAAGTAGGCATCGCCCGTAGTACAGGCGCTGCCCGTGTGGACCACCAGCGTTCTCGGTGGACTGGCACCAACTCCGTAGGCTGGAAACAGGAATAGAAACATCAGCAAGATCGCGAATTTTCCTCTCATGAGGCCTCGATCGGGTGTACCGAAACACCCATATATGGAGGAGAGGGCGCATGTAATGCGTCGTTATTCCCCCGCTATGAGAAAGCAGGTGCCATGATATGACCACCCTAATACTTACCGAAAAACCCAAGGTCGCCAAGAGGATAGCCTCCATCCTATCTGAGAATCCCCAGCAAAAGAAGGTTGGCAGGCTGACCTACTACACATTCCAGCTCGACGGTGAGGACTACGTGGTGGTCCCGGCGGCCGGTCACCTGCTGGAGCTGGACTACCCGGAGGGCAAGTGGATCTATCCGGTGATCCTGCCTCCTGAAGAGCTGGTCCTCAGAGAGATAGAGGGAAAGGGTCAGTTCCTCAGAGTGATAGAGAAGCTGGGCAGGAAGGCCGAAAGGGTGATAGTGGCCACCGATCTCGACGCCGAGGGAAGTTCCATCGCCTTGGAGATAATGAGGGCCTTGGGATGGGAGGGCGAGAAGAAGATATACAGGATGGAGTTCTCATCCCTGAACGCCGAGGAGATAAGGGAGGCATTTCGCAACCTGAAGCCCTTCGACTACCCTAGGGCCAACGCGGGCTTCACTAGGAGGGTGCTGGACTTAGAGTGGGGGGCCAACGTGTCGAGGGGGCTAACTCTCAGCACCAGGAAGAGGAGCTGGGTGAGGGTCCTGAGCTCCGGGAGGGTTCAGGGACCGACACTCTCCCTGATAGTGAGGAGGGAGAGGGAGATAAGGAACTTCGTGCCCAAGAAGTACTACGTGGTCACCGCTATCATGGAGAGCGGAAAGGGAACCTTCGAGGTGAAGCTCTCCCCTCCCAAGGGAGAGGAGAGGGTATGGGATAGGGAGTACGCGGAGAGGGCGGCTGAGGCCATAAAGGGGAGGACCCTCGTGGCCAAGGTCAGGTCTAGGAAGGTCAGTCTCTCCCCCCCACCACCCTTCGATGGGACGTCCATGCAGGTGGAGGTCAGCAGGATAACCGGACTCACGCCCAAGCAGATAGCTGACAGAACATCCGGAATAGCCCAGCAGTTGTACGAGGCTGGACTGATAAGCTACATCGGAACTGAGAGCCAGAGGTATCCAAAGAACTGGTCTAGGGAAGACTTCGCGAGGATGGTGGAGACAATAGGGAGCTACTCTCCCCTGAGGGAGGATGCTGCATTCGTCCTGAGGAACATGAGGGACAAGCCGGTTGAGGGAAGGAAGGACGACCCGGCCCATCCGGCTATACACGTGGTCGGTTCCCCCGAGGAGGAGTTCCAGAGCAGGAACCACAGGAAGGTCTACGAGATAATAGCTAGGAGGAACCTAGCAACTCTCGCCCCTGACGCTGTGATAAGGAGGGTCAATGTGGAGCTTCAGGTGGAGGAATTCAGGTTCAAGGCGAGCGGCGCGGCCCTGCTGGAGGAAGGGTGGCTCAAGGTGTACCCGTACGCGAGGAAGGACTACTCCATGCCCCCGGTGGAGAACGGCGAGGAGGTCAGGTGCATCGATGTGCGCGTGGAGGAGAAGGAGACCCAGCCGCCCAAGAGGTACACTCCCGTGTCCATAATAAAGGAGATGGAGAAGCTCGGCCTTGGGACCAAGAACACTAGAGTACAGATCCTGGACATCCTGAAGGAGAGGGGGTACGTAGAGGGGAAGAGCTTCAAGCCGACACCCCTGGGTGAGGCGGTAGCCGAGGTTCTGGAGGAGTACGTCCCGGATCTCACCAGCCCGGAGCTCACGGCTAGGCTTGAGGAAGCCATGACCAAGATAGAAAAGGGGGAGCTGGATCACGATTCATTCCTCAGGGATGCCCTGGTCAAGTTGGAGGGGATAATGAGGGAGTTTAAGAGCAAGGAGGGCCCCATATCGGAGAAACTAGCTAGGGCCGTCCAGGAGTACAGGGCCTCCCAGTATGTGGTGGGGAAGTGCCCCAAGTGCGGGAGGGACCTGCTGCTCAAGAAGAGCAAGTACGGCTACTTCGTCATATGCTCGGGTTATCCAAACGAGTGCGACGTCAAGTATAACCTCTTCCCGGGGGAGAGGATACTCAAGGAGGAGTGCGAGTGCGGCCTCCCCCTGGTGGAGGGGAGGATCAGGACTAAGAGCAAGAAGACCCTGAGGTACGTCAGGTGCTTGGGTAACTGCGATCGCAGTCCCGTGAGGTGCGCGAAATGCGGAGGGGTGATGGTGCCGAAGAAGGGGAGGTTCGGGGTTTACCTCCAGTGCAGGGAGTGCGGATCGGTCAACTTCTTCAGAGTAAGAAGGCGCTGATCACCGATCTAGACGGCACGCTGGTCGACCTGCGCATAGACTGGGACTCCCTGAGGGAGAGAGTAAGGAGGGAGATGGGGTGGTCCCACCCTCTCAGGCCGCTCGGGATGAGCATCCCCCTGGCGGCGAGGAACGATGAGGAGATCAGGAGGGCCTTCCGGATAGTCGAGGAGGAGGAATTGAGGGCGGCCTCTACGGCGCCTCTCCCCGGAGACATGAGGGGCCCGCTGATCGGGCTTAGGAGGGTCGGCCTCAGGATAGGGCTGGTGACCATGCAGGCCAGCAGGTCGGCGGTACTAGTCCTAAAAAGGATGGATGTGTTGGACCTATTCGATGTTGTGGTGACCCGGGATTACTCGCTGAACAGATGGGAACAGCTGGAATACGCGATCAAAAAATTGGGTGTGAAGGGAAGGGAATGCGCGTTTCTAGGAGACATGGAGTGGGACATCAGGGCCGGTAAGAAGCTGGGATGCCTGACGGTGGTGGTCGGAAGGGAGATACAAGGTGCGGATTTACACGCTAAAAGTTTTGAAGAAGCCTTAGGAGTTGACTAGGAGCTCGGGTTTTTCCTTCTCCAGCCTCTCGAGGAGCCTCTTAGCCCTGTCGGTGGCGTAAACCCTCATTCCCCCTCCGCTGTAGGTGACCCTAACCAGCCCCTCGCTCTCAAGGTACCTTATGACCTTGATCCGATATTCCCGCTTAGCTATCAGCTTACTGGCCGTCATGCCTTTCTCGCCGCGCTTCACCAGCTCCCTTAGGATCCGAACGTGGGATTTCAGTATTACCACCAGATCACCTCCTCATTCACTACTACCGCCCCTTTCTTAATAAATGTTTACCAGCCATCCGGGAAAATCATGATGTATAGAGATATAATAACTATGGTAAAGCAATAAAATTGATTATACGGCCGGCAGGTGGACAATAAGGGGTCCCTAACCAATTCGATGAACGGCTTATTTGAACGTTATATGCTTGTTTAGGTAAGTCTAACTTAAAATGAAGTTAAGGCACTTTAGCGTTTCTCAAATACTCTCTTATGTACGAGGAGAGCGATCTTACCAATCTTCTCATCTCTCTAGCTTTCTTTCGTCTTTCCTCCATCTCTCTCTGGAGAAGAATCAGTTGCTCCTCTAACCTCTTTATGCCATCTGACGAAGATACTCCGACGAGGACTCTCTCCAAGGCTATCCTATCCAGCCTCTCCAAGAGATAATCAATCTGCTGAATGAGGTGCCTTTCCACTGAGTTTGCCGGATCGCCGATCCTTCTGAGCCTCTGCCTGAAGGAAATCAGGTTCCTCTTCTCCTGCTGGAGGGGGTCATACGACACCTCCACCCTGATCATATTACCCATGCTCGAGATCCGGGTGACCTCGTCGAGTCCCAGATCGTTAATCACCCTCTCCACCGCTTCGGTTGGATCCCTCATCCTCCTCGATCTCATCCTCGTCCACCTCAATCTCGGCCACGATGGGGCCCCTGTACCCGCAGTCGAGGCAAACGTACTCCTCCGGCAGGAGCCAGCCTGAGAAGGGGGAAACCTTCCTTATATTGGTGCTCCCGCATACTGGGCACACTGTGATCTTGATCGTCCTCTTAGACCTTCCCACTTCCATCACACTTTCCCATTTCCCTCGTGGTGTCCGTCCCATATATGGGACCTCCCAAATAAAAAATGGTGACTCGATGGGAGCGAGAAGGAGGAGAGGGATCACCGGTACCCTGGAGCAGGCCCTTCTCATAGCCGTGACGCTGGCTTTCTTCCTAGGTATAGTGGTGACTCCCATGGCAAATGCTGCCAAGTTCGTGTGGGATATGCCGCAGAAGGCCTGGGATAACTGGAGCAGCTTCGTCGACTGGGTGGACGGGCTAATAGGTAGTGTGTTCAGTTCAGGCTCCAGCTCCGGAACAGGAGGAACCTCTGGAGGAGGTTGATCCTTCTCAATTCAATCCGGGGCAACCGGGAGGATCTCACCCGTCCCCATTTTTATCCGCGTGTGGTTGAGGGTAACTTTTTCATTGGTAGGCTCACATTTGAGGGATTCCGGTGAAGAAGGTGGTGTGATTTGGAGGCTGAGGCCAACCTCGTGAGTAAGCTCAGGAAGATAGAGAGGAAATGGCAGGCTAGGTGGGAGAAGGCCAAGATATTCGAGGCCGATCCCGACGAGAGGAAGAAGTTCTACCTCACCGTGGCCTATCCCTACCCTAACAGCCCCCAGCACGTCGGGCACGGCAGGACCTACGGGCTCACTGACGCCTACGCCCGCTTCAAGAGGATGAGGGGATACAACGTCCTCTTCCCCATGGCCTTCCACTACACCGGCACCCCAATTCTTGCCATGGCCAAGAGGCTCAGGGAGGGAGATGAGGAGCTCATAAGGATATTCACCGAGGTATTTCACATACCGAGGGAGAAACTCAGGGATCTGGAGGATCCCCTCAAGATGGCCCGCTATTTCCACGAGGAGATAAAGTCTGGGATGAAGCTCATGGGCTACTCAATCGACTGGAGGAGGGAGTTCACAACAATAGATCCGCCGTACAACAACTTCATAACGTGGCAGTTCCACAAGCTTCACGAGAAGGGACTCCTCACGAAGGGAAGGCATCCCGTTGGATGGTGTCCCAGGTGCAACAATGCGGTGGGCCAGCACGATACTATAGGCGATGTTGAGCCGGAGATAGCTGAGACGACCCTGATAAAGTTCGAGGATGATCTGGTGATCCCGGTCGTCACCTTCAGACCAGAGACCATCCTCGGGGTAACCAACATATGGGTCAACCCGGAGGTGAAGTACAAGATAGTGGAGGTGGACGGGGAGAAGTGGGTGGTGTCAGAAGAGGCGGTGATCAAGCTCAGGTTCCAGAAGTTCCCCATCAGGGGTGAGATCGGGGAGATTCAGGGGAGGGAGCTCATAGGGAGGAAGGTTAAGAATCCCCTCACGGGGGAGGAGGTCGTGATCCTCCCGGCTGAGTTCGTGGACCCTGACTACGGAACGGGCATCGTCATGTCCGTTCCCGGCCACGCTCCCTATGATTACCTCGCCCTGATGGACCTCAAGAGAAACCCGGATCTCCTCAGGAAGTATGGTCTCTCCCCAGAGATAGTAGGGGGGATAGAGCCTATCTCGATAATAGAGGTGGAGGGGTTCAGCGAGTTCCCGGCCAGGGACGCGGTGGAGTCCTTGGGGGTCAGGGACCAGAAAGACGAGAGGGCGGAGAAGGCAACGGAACTGGTCTACTCGAAGGAGTACCACTCCGGCAGGATGAAGCCCAACACTGGAAGGTACGCGGGTCTGCCGGTGAGTGAGGCCAAGGAGAGGGTAAAAGAGGACCTGATAAAAGCCGGGAAGGCCCACGTCTTCTACGAGATAGCCAACGCGCCTGTGTACTGCAGGTGCGGGGCAAAGATAGTGGTGAACATAGTGGAGGACCAGTGGTTCATAGACTACTCCAATCCCGAGTGGAAGAGGCTGGCCCACGAGGCCCTCGACAGAATGAGGATCATACCGAAAGAGGTCAGGAGGGAGTTCGAGGAAGCCATAGACTGGATGAGGGAGAAGGCGTGCGCGAGGAAGAGCGGTCTCGGGACCAGGCTCCCCTTCGACCCCGACTGGATAATAGAGAGCCTCAGCGATTCCACCATCTACATGGCGTACTACACCATAAGCAAGTACATAAACGCCGGCCTGGTGGGGGCCGAACACTTGGACGACGAGACGTTCGACTACATATTCCTCGGGAAGGGAGATCCCGATGAGATAGCCCGGAAGAAGGGCCTGGACGTGAACCTGCTCAGGCGGCTCAGGGACGAGTTCATGTACTGGTATCCCCTCGACTCCAGGCACAGTGGCAGAGACCTGATTTGGAACCACCTCACTTTCTTCATCTTCAACCACGTGGCTATATTCCCTAGGGAGCTCTGGCCCAGGCAGATCGTCGTTAACGGATCTGTGACCATGGAGGGCAAGAAGATGTCCAAATCCCTCGGTAACATAATACCCATAAGGGAGGCGGTGGAGATCTTCGGCGCCGATCCGATAAGGCTCTCGGTGCTCGGATCTGCCGAGCTCCTCTCAGATGCGGACTTCTCCCCGCAGGTGGCGGCGAGCACCCTCAAGAAGCTCTTCAGGATGCACGAGATAGCCCGGAGATTCGCCGGCGCCAAGGAGAGCCTGGAACCCGCGGACTTCTGGGACAGGTGGATACTGAGCAGGACCAGGACCCACATAATCTCGGCGACCGAGGCCATGGAGGAATGCAGAGCCAGGGAGGCGATACAGCACTCACTCTACCTGATACTCAACGAGATGGAGGATTACCTCGATGCCAAGGATAGACCCAATGAGGGGATAGTCAAGTCGGTCCTGAAGGTTTGGGCGAGGCTCCTTGCTCCCTTCGCCCCCCATATGGCCGAGGAGGTCTGGGAGATGCTCGGTGGTGAGGGCTTCGTCTCCCTCGCCAGGTGGCCAGATCCCGAAGAGATGCCGCACTATCCCGACGCCGAGCTCTCGTACGAGATCGTGTCCAACGTGATGGAGGACGTGAGGAGCGTGCTCGCCTCCGGTGTCAGGGGGAAGAAGCTCTACCTCTACCTAGCCTCATCCTGGAAGTACGACCTCTTCAGGAGGATAGATGAGCTGAGGAAGGTGCACGGACTTGATCCTCGCAAGATAATACCGGAGGTGATGAGGGAGGGCAGGTTCAAGGAGATGGGCAAGCAGGCGGTGGAGCTTGTCAGGCAGTTCGCCACAGGGGGATGGCCATGGCTGCCGAGTAAGGAAGAGGAACGCAGAGCCCTTGAGGACGCGAAGTCTCTCCTGGAGAGGAGATTGGGAATGGAGATAATTATAGAGGACGAGGACTCCCCATCGTACGATCCTAAAAAGAGGGCCTCCAGGGCGGCTCCCGGGAAACCGGCCATATACATAGAGTGAGTCCGCGGGCGGCCGCCCTTCTCAACTATTTCGTCAGCGTCACATCCTGCTGGCCATATAATCCAGCAGATCGACGACCCTTGCCGAATACCCCCACTCGTTGTCGTACCAGCCGAATACCTTGACGAAGGTGCCCTCCACCACCTGGGTGAGTCCGGGATCGAATATCGCGCTGTGCTCGTCCCCGGTCAGGTCCACGGAGACCACCGGATCGTACGCTATGCCCAAGTATCTCGACAGAGGACCCCTGGCCGCCTCCTCGAATGCCCTGTTGACCTCGTGGATGTTGGTCTCCCTCTCCACCTCGGCCGAGAAGTCGACTATCGACACATCCGGCGTGGGCACCCTCAGGGCCATCGCCGCCAACCTCCCCCTGAGCTCGGGGAATATCAGCTCTATCGCCTTGGCCGCTCCAGTGGAGGTGGGTATTATCGACATGGCGGCAGCCCTGGCTCTCCTCAGGTCCCTGTGAGGCGCGTCCAGTATCCTCTGGTCGTTCGTGTAGGAGTGAACCGTGGTCATTAAGCCCCTCCTCACGCCGAAGTTCTCGTGGAGGACCTTGACAAGCATGGCGAAGGCGTTTGTGGTGCAGGAAGCGTTGCTTATGACGTGGTGTCTCTCCAGATCGAGTCCGCCCTCGTTCACGCCCATAACCACGGTGTAGTCAGCTGGTTCCCCCTTAGCGGGAGCGGTTATCACCACCTTCCTGACGCTCCCCCTCAGGTGCTTGGCGGCGTCCCCCCTCGACCGGAAGAGTCCCGTCGCCTCGACCACGACGTCGACGCCCAGCTCGTCCCAGGGAATCTTGGCCGGATCCCTGACGCTGAACACCCTGACCTCCCGACCGTCCACCAGCAGGTTCGAGCCCTCAGCCTCCACCCTGCCGGGATATCTGCCGAAGACCGAGTCGTACTTGAGAAGGTGGGCTAGGACTTTAGGCTCGGCCACATCGTTTATGGCGACGAACTCCAGCTTGGAGTTCCTCTGTCCTATCTTGAAGACCTGTCTCCCTATCCTGCCGAATCCGTTTATCCCGATCCTGATCGGCATAGGCCTACGCGAGGATGAAAGTAAAAAGATTACCTGAGGAGGGGTTAGGAGCTAGCCCTCCTCGCGAATTCCTCGGCGACTCTCCTGTATCTCTCCATTTCCTCCGTTCCCATCGGCCTTACCTTCTTCAGGGCTTCTTCGAAGTGCTTCCACTCGATCTTCAGCTCGTCCTTGTGGGATATGGCCTCCTTCGGATCCCTGTACTTGGATATGTGCTCCTTAAGAGCCACCAAGGCCGCCGTGTTCACCAGGTTCTCTAGATCAGCTCCGGTGTATCCCTCTGTGCGCTTGGCGAGCTCCTCTAGGCTGACGTCATCGGCTAGGGGCTTTCCCCTAGTGTGTATCTTCAGGATCTCGACCCTGGCTTTGTAGTCGGGTGGCGGCACGTATATCAGCCTGTCGAACCTGCCGGGTCTCAGCAGGGCGGGGTCCAAGAGATCGGGCCTGTTGGTGGCCGCGATCACCACCACCTTTCTGAGCTCCTCCAGCCCGTCCATCTCAGTGAGGAGCTGGCTTATTATCCTCTCGGTGACCCTGGAGTCTCCCACCGATCCCCTGACCGGGGCTATGGAGTCTATCTCGTCGAAGAACACTATCGCGGGGGCCGCCTGCCTTGCCTTCCTGAAGATCTCCCTGATGGCCTTCTCGCTCTCGCCGACCCACTTGCTCAGTATTTCAGGTCCCTTCACGCTTATGAAGTTGGCCTCGCTCTCGTTGGCCACTGCCTTGGCCAGCAGCGTCTTACCAGTTCCAGGCGGGCCGTAGAGGAGTATTCCCTTGGGCTGCTTCGCGCCGCTGGCCTCGAAGAGCTCTGGGTACTTGAGGGGCCACTCCACCGCCATCCTCAGCTCCTCCTTAACGTCCTCCAAGCCGCCGATGTCGTCCCACCTCACGTTGGGCACCTGAACTATGACCTCCCTGAGTGCCGAGGGGGTTATATCCTTCAGGGCGTCTAGGAAGTCCTGCATCGTGACCTGGAGCTTCTCCAGCACCTCGGCAGGTATCTCCTCGCTCTCGAAGAGGTTCACCTCCTTCATCAGTCTCCTGAGGGCCCTCATCGCAGCCTCCTTGGCCAGCGCCGCCAGGTCGGCGCCCACGAAGCCGTGGGTTATGTCGGCCAGCTTGTCGAGGTCCACGTCATCGGCCAGGGGCATTCCTCTAGTGTGTATCTGCAGTATCTCCTTCCTGCCCTCCCTGTCCGGAACCCCTATCTCTATCTCCCTGTCGAACCTGCCCGGCCTCCTGAGCGCCGGATCTATAGCGTTGGGCCTGTTGGTCGCTCCTATGACTATCACCTCTCCCCTGCCCTTCAGGCCGTCCATCAGGGCCAGGAGCTGGGCCACGACACGCCTCTCAACCTCTCC
>JALWYH010000131.1 GCA_027078475.1 Thermoproteota archaeon | reverse complement strand
GGGTTATGGTCCCCGATATGGCCCTGAGCGTCGTGGTCTTGCCGGCGCCATTGCTCCCCAGCAAGCTCACCACCTGTCCCTCCTCCACCCTGAAGCTTATACCTTGGACCGCCGTCAGGGGCCCGTAACTGACGTAGAGATCCCTCACATCAAGGAGGGACACGTCACGCACCTCCCAAGTACACCTCGATTACCTTCGGGTCCCTCATCACCTGATCGTAGGTGCCCTCGGCAATTATCCTCCCGTGGTCGAGGACCTGAACCCAGCTGCACAGGCCCTGTATCACCTTCATCCTGTGCTCCACCACCCAGATCGTCAGGTCGAAGCTCTCCTTTATCTCCCTGACCTTGGAAATCAGGTCCTCCGCCTCCCTAGGATTCATTCCCGCCGTCGGCTCATCCAGCATGAGAAGCCTGGGCCTAGTCAGGAGGCTCCTGCCTATCTCCACCAGCCTCTGAATTCCGTAGGGCAGCTCTCCGGCAGGTCTGTCGGAGTAATCCTCTATCCCCAGCTCCTTCATCACCTCAATCACCTCTTTCGATCCCTCTCCCTCCTCCTTGCCGTACCTGGAAGTCATGAGAAGGGCGTCCGCCACGGAGTAGGAGAAGGACTTGTGCCTCCCTATCAGGAGGTTCTCTAGGACCGTCAGCCTCCTGAATATCCTCAGGTTCTGAAAGGTCCTGGCTATTCCCAGCTCGGATATCCTGTGGGGAGGAAGCCCGGTCACGTCCCTGTCCTTGAACCTCACAGTACCCCCATCCGGCCTGACGAAGCCCGTTATCATGTTGAAGACGGTGGTCTTCCCCGCCCCGTTGGGACCTATTAGACCGTATATCTCTCCCTCCGGCAGGTCCAGCCTGTAATCGTCGACGGCGATGAGACCCCCGAACCTCTTGGTAAGCCCCCTGACTTCGAGGAGCGGCAAGGGATCACCCTGACCCCAAAAAAGAGGAGGACAGAGGAGTTTAAGGTATCGGCTTGAGAGCCAGCTCGGCCGGCGGCATGTACTCGGGCGTGAGCTGCTCCAAGGTCACGAACTTGCCGTTCTTGACTTGCAGAATGGACACCGCCTTGTGAGGTACGTGGCTCTGCGGCGAGTATGAGATGGTCCCGGTGACCGCTGGAAAGTTCTTTATCTGCTCGAGGGCGTTCTTTATCGCCGTGGGATCGGTACTACCGGCCCTCTTTATGGCCTCGGCCAGCACCATCATGGCGTCGTAGCCGAGGGCGGCGAAGGCGTTCTCGGGCTTCCTGCCATACTCCTCCTGGTAGGCCTCTATGAACTTCTTCACCCTGTCGTTGGGCGGAACGTCCAGCGAGACGTGGGTGGAGAATATGGTCCCCTCGGCCGCCTTACCTGCGACCTTCACCATCTCGGGCGTGTCGAAGCCGTCCTCCCCCAGGATGGGCAGGTCTATCCCAGCTTCCCTTATCTGCTTGATTATCAGGCCCACGTTACCCGGAGTGGCCCCTATGTATATGGCGTCGATCTTCTCGGACTTCATCTTGTCCTTCAGCCTGGCTATCTGGGCGGAGTAGTCCTTGTCATTGGTGTGGAATGTATCTACGTAAACGATTGAGTTCGGATCACCAGTGTAGTGCTTGAACGCGTCCACGAAGTATGTGCAGACGGCCCTGCTGAAGTCCATCTCCACGTCAACCCAAACCACCACCTTCTTGAATCCCAGCCTCTTAACGGCATACTCGGCAACCGCGGAGGCCTGGGCGTTGTCTCCGAACGCGGCCAGAAACATGTAATTGCCCACCCACTTGGGCAGCAGGGGATGGGTAGCGCCGCTGGTGATGAAGGGTATCTTGTTGGCCTGAGCTATCTCACCGGCTATCCTGGCGAAGTTGGTGTCGCTGTAGCCCACCATGGCCACGACACCCTCCTGAACCAGTCTCTTGGCCGCAGCAGCGGTCTCGGTCTGATCTGACTTGGTATCTATCAAGATGAGCTTTATCTTCTTCCCGTTGATCCCCCCCGCTTGGTTTATCTGCTTGACCGCCAGCTTGACTCCATTGGCGGCTGGGGCGTCTATGGACCCCATGAACCCCCCTATGTTGTAGAGGGCCCCGACCTTGATTTCCTGAGCACCAGTGCCGCCCTGCAGGGCGAAGTACGCGGCCACCACCACCAGGATGACGATCACCAGCCCTATCACTAGGTTCCTCGTGCTCATCCCATGACACCTCTCTCGGGCCCCTTGAGGCCTCATTTTTCCTGAGCAACTAAAATATAAGCTCTATTGGAAAAGAAACTTATCCAGATCGGGGAAGTTGCCAGAAAGACGCACGTGAGGACCAGTGCAGGTAGGATTGAGCACGCCACGCATGAATTGTGGTCACAATATCAAGTATCTATAAAAATTACAAGACATTAGTACACTGAAATCGTCGATAAAATTTTGATTAGACGGATTGTTTATAAGATCTAGTGGATTAGTGACCTAGGTGGAAAAGTGAGACGCCTCCTCTCTCAGAGATCAGATGAGCCCTTCAGGATAGTAGTTCACGGCGGGGCGGGGAGGATTCCGGACGACAAGGCACCTCTCTACGAGAAGGGGGTCAGGAGGGCTGTTGAAATAGGAATGAGCGTTCTGGAGGATGGAGGAAGCGCTCTCGACGCCGTCGTGGAGGCCGTGGCCTACATGGAGGATGATCCCACGTTCAACGCGGGCAGGGGTTCCGTTCTAAACAGCGAAGGGTTCATAGAGATGGATGCCATAGTGATGGAGGGCTTTTCCCTGTCTATGGGAGCGGTAGCGGCGGTCAGGCGTGTTAGAAACCCCGTAAGGCTGGCAAGAGCCGTCATGGAGAGGACAGAGCACAACATGTTCGTCGGTGAGTGGGCCGACAGGCTGGCCGAGGCCCTAGGGCTGGAAACCGCAGATCCCTCCTACTTCCTCACGGAGAGGCGCAGGAGGGAGTGGGAGGAGATGAGGGCCAGAAGGATCGATCCCACCAAGGAGTTCATGTACTCGACCGTCGGGGCCGTGGCCATCGACTCCAGGGGCGGCATAGCGGCCGCTACCTCCACGGGAGGCACCCCCCTTAAGATGCCCGGGAGGG
>JALWYH010000130.1 GCA_027078475.1 Thermoproteota archaeon | reverse complement strand
CCTCCGCCCCTTCGAAGGCGGGCGTTGCCATGGGTATGCCGTTCTGGGCGTAGTCCTTCATGACCTCGTAAAATTCCTCATCGGATAGGGAGTTCAGGCACTCCCCCTTCCACCCCGCCTTTCCCCATCTCCCAATTCCCTTGCCCCTCCATCGGCCATTCCCCAGCTCTGTCATACTCGCGGGACTAGAAAGCAGCTCATCTCAAGTGCCTAAAACCTCGATCTCCTCAGCAGCACGATCCCAATCAGCACGAGCAGCGACACGATTACGCAGAGGCCCGCTAGCATCTCCCAAGGCAGTCCCCCGCCACCAATCGATGTCGAGGTAGGTTTCCGCCGGGATGTCGGCGAGGTGGCTGAAGGTGCGGCTAAAGGTGAAGCTGAGCTTTCACCACCGACCTCCCCGCCCTGCCGACCGGAGGTCGCGGTCCCCTTCGCATCGATGGTCCTGATATAATTACACACGCCCAAGCTGCTCATCCTCTCCCTGATCACCTCGGGGGATTCCTCCAGCCTGCTCCCCACTAGATCGGCCAGCCTCCCCTCGAGCTTATCCCTCATAGAGGTCCCATTGAGGAGCCACCTCAGGGTCCTCCCCAGTAGCAGGAAGGAGCTCTCCTGGTAGTACTTAGCCAGCTCCCCGTCGGCGAATACCGCAAATCTGCCGCTCCCCCTCCTCCCCACCACGAGGTACGCGAACCTGCCCTCCTTGCCGTCCACCTCCCCGTCGATCCAGGCAATGACGCCGGTCGAGGAATTCATGGGCATGGAGAAGTCGGAGATGACCGCCTCGACTCCCCTCGTAATGTAGTGATCCGCGAAGTCGGTCACCGGAACGGCCCCATCGGACCAGAGGTGCGTCTTCCCCTTGAGGTACCTCTCCGGAATCACCCTGACCCCGAACTCGGAGTACAGGGTCGTTAAGCTGGAGGGGGTCCACGCATCCCCGAAGATCAGCAGGCTCCCACCGTCCCGTACGAAGCGGACCAGCGAGGCCATAACCCCGCGCTCGATGGGCCTGTCTGGCTCCACCAGAACCACCAGATCGTAGGTGATGAGGTCATCCGGGAGGCTATCCCTCGCAACGTCGTAATTCAGCCCGAGGTGCCTGAGCTGATTCAAGAAGAGTGCCATGTAAACTCCCGGCGGAAATTCCGGCTTGAGGATCTTCGCCCTGTCATAATCGACCGTCGCCCTGTCCGTGTGCGCCAAGTCTATCAGGACCCTGGGCCTGAGGCCGCCTAGGAATCTGACCAATTCCCCCGGGGTCCCCACGGGCTTCACCCCGAGGGATCCCATCGCGGTCGTGCAGTCGGTTATCCGGGCGAGCGACGAGTTGAACTCCCTGATGACCTCATCGTACCTGCCCTCCTCGTACAGCAGCGGGATCTTCTCGGCCCCCGTGGAGTTCAGGTCCAGTATTCTGAGTGCCTTCACGAGGTGGGGATGCAGCACGTAGGCCTCGGTGAAGGCCCTATGCCTCTCCATCTCCCGAGTCAGGAAATCCTCGCTACCCTCGGCTACGCTGATGACCGACCTCGGGGGAAGCTCCACGGTCGAGGGAAGACTCACAATCCCGTGATCGTATATCAGGGCCCTTCCCTCTCCCCTCAGTTGCACCTTCGCAGCCCTGTCGGCCAGATTAACCGCAATAATCAGCTTCGAGCCTCCAGACCGCCAGGAATAGATCCTCAGGCTAGGGACAGCCCGAGACTCCCCGAACCTCCTATCAGCGGGGATCTCCAGGGTACCCTCAAATTCCGGGGGCAGGGGCTCCCAGCCCCTGAACCTGTCCCAGTGCTCCAGGGCCAGCGTGGAGACGTTCAGGGTGAATTCGTCCAAGCCTATCTCAGGCAGCTTCTGATGCCCGAGCTCGGGTATGGACCCCGACATGAGGGCCAGTGAAAGGGAATCCAGGTAGGCGGGGCCGTAGGGTATGAACCTGCCCAGCTCCCTGGATACCCTCGGTTCCTCCCGGTAGATGTAATCGAATAACGGGACGTTCTCGGTCTTCCCCCACAGCCTCTCCTTGAGTGCCCAGTGGACCATGGACCTGTCGTTCAGATCATCGATGAACAGATCGACGCTGGATAGGAAGGGCTCAGCTATCCCCTCGGTCACTAGGGCGAAATCCGGATTGATCCTCCTCGCATCCTCCCTGATGCTCCTCAGCCACGAGGTGATGTTCCTAGAGTATCCCCTCCAGGGCCCCACCGGTCCCGCCTCGGGATTGTAGTTCTCCGGACTCAGGAACACGGAGTCCAGCTGAACCCCGTCGACACCCAATTTCGCCAGCTCGATCACCAGGTCCCTCACCCTCTCTTGGAGGTGCCTGCAGCCGAGGAACAACTCGTAGTAGCTCTTGCTGTGCTTCCCCGAAGACGTCCACCATTCCTCCGGCCCCCTGAGCACAGGTTTACCGTCCTCGTTCCACCTCAGGCATTCCTTCAGCTCCTCAGAGCCCGCCGGGAGGAGGGCCACGTTCAACCCCACCACCACCCTGTAACCCAAGCTGTGCAGTCCGTCCACCGCCTCCTTGAAGCTCCGATAGCCCTCGTTGGGAGGCAGGGGATCGAACGACCAGGCACCTCCCCTCTCCCACCCCTTCCACCTCACGACCGCGGGGGCGGACGTCAAGTTGCGCAGCGTCGAGAAGTAGGAGACGACCTCCCCGAAGCTGTGGAATCTGCTCGCATTGAGCGAGTCGTAGCTCCAGACCGTGAACATGAGAAATCCCCTTTTAACCCAATCGGGCGGGTCAGCGGCCTCGAGCCCCGCGGCCAACGCCCAATCCCTGTAGCGGCTCGCGGCCTCCCTCCAATCCCCACTAAACGCCCCGATGACCACCTCGTAATCGAGGGATGGGTTGCTCCCTCCGGAGAGTCCGTGCATCATGCTTACGGACAGCCTACCGGATTCGTCGACGCGGTAACTGAATTTCTTGGGAGCTCCCTCTCTGTCGTGGGCCGCGATGTAAAATCCACCGGAACCGCAGCCCAGCACGGTCAGCTGAATCCTCATGTCGAAGCTGGGATACGTCGCCGTGGTGAGCTGGCCTATCTCCCTGAGGGAGGTGGGATCCCTCACCATGGCGTCGGCCGGTCCGGGTATGATCAGGTATTCCATCCTATCAGCCGCCATTCCGCTCAGCGAGGGAAGTGAAAGCCACCTAACGCCTCTGACGCCCCTGAACGAGATCCTCAGGGAGATCTCGTTCTTCCCTCCCTCGAGGCCGATTGAGAGCGACACCCGACCACTCGACAGGCCGTAGGTCAGAACCACGATCGCGGATCCGCCCCTCTCCTCGGTCTCCACGCCCAGGAACCTGATCGAACTCGCTGCGACTTTATCGCCCCTCAGGACCTCGGCTTCGAGGGGAAAGCCGCTGAGACTCAAACGGCAGCCCGCCTTGAAGTTCGTTATCGATCTCAGCTTTCCGGTCCCACCATTCAAGTCCAGGGCGAGGTACTCGTTCTCCAATCTTATGATCTCCCCCTTCCTGACGATCCTAGCCCCTCTCCCACTTCCACCGGCAAGCGCGGGGATGTGCATTGAACCCAGCAGGACGAGCAGGGAGAAAACAAGCAACCTCCGGGAATCCATCTCCTGACATGGGACCACCTTAATATTAAAAAGATTTTCCTCCTTAGGGAAGAGACATAAACATAAAGGTAGATTTACTAATTCAACCCAAAATCTCCCACCTTGAACTGATTCCTCCGCGTAAATGCAGGCTGGGGCCGCCGTCAGAGAGGGCGCATCCCTACCCGTGGGCCCGGTTGGGAGGGGGCCGAACGTACGGGTCGGCATTCCCTCCTGCGGGCTCACCAAGGAGGCTGAGGCGATCTCAATACTCAGGGAGCGTTCTTGGTGCGTATCATGGATGAAGCATACCCACCGCGCGAATTCGCTATGGGTAAATGGGAAGCTGCGTTTGATCTTTCTAACCCTCTGTAGACGACGCCCGGGGGCTTACGAGGGAATCCCACCCTTCCCCGAGGATCACCGATCTTGGAGGTGTAGTCTACTTGGCCAGCACCACCTCTAGACCGAAGGCCCTGGCCATCTTTCCCAGCGCCCGGTCGAAGGTCGCCAGAACGGCGCCGTAACGCGCTGCCGTGAAGAGGATCAGGAGGTCATTCAGGTCGCGGACCGGCCTCTCCCTCAACAGCTCGAGGGCATCCAGAACGGCGTCTCCCGGCTCAGCAACGTACCTGACCCTGCGATCGCTCAGGTACTCGTCCACCTTCCGCGCCACGAAGTCCGGGGGCACCTCGAGCTGCCTGACCATTACCCAGAGGTACTCGTGCAGGACTATCGACGGCAGGATGATCCTCCCCACCGAGTCGATTATCTCGCAGGCCTCCTCATGGTTAGAGGAGTCCTCCACCGTCTCATAAACCAGGACGTTGGTGTCAGGGAGAAGTGGCTTCATCCAGCGCCTCCTCCACGGCCCTCTCCATCTCCTCCACGCTTATGCTCTTGCCCAGCCTTATCGTCAGGCGCTTCCGCCTGACGGGGGCTATCTTCACCACCCCCTCCCTCTCGTCGTAGGATACCTCCACGAGGTCTCCCTCTCTTATACCGGCCCGCTCCCTCACACCAGCCGGTATGGTGACCTGGTAGTTCCTGGTGACCTTCACTACCCTCCTCATCTAGTAAAATATGGAATTACTAATATATAAAATTAACTACTAATCTCCTAATCGAGGTAGGCTGGATCATGTCCTACATGGGGGTTCGCTTACAATTCAACTAAAGGGTTCGGATCGGCGTCAGCGCTTAAGGGTCACGCGACCTACCTACCACGAATTGGCTGTCTCATCGCCTGTGGATTAGGATCCACAGCAGATATAACACGAACACGGCTTGGTACTTCAAACCCATATGTCTGGGGCCGCTTTAAAACCCGAGCCGCTGTTGTAGTAAGAATCGTTTTAAACCGGGAACCCCCGCTTACCACGGTAAGGATGTCCCTCTCAGCTGAGGAGAAGAGAAGGATCTTGAGGGCGCTTGAGGAGGATCAGGAGTTCCGTTACGTGCTAGCTGGCTTAATAGGCTACAGGGAGATATTGGACAGGATAACCTCGCTTGAGGAGAGATTCGCTGAGCTCGAGGAGAAGTTCGCCAGGCTTGAGGAGAGGCAGACCAGGCTTGAGGAGAGATTCGCTAGACTTGAGGAGAGATTCGCTGAGCTCGAGGAGAAGTTCGCCAGGCTTGAGGAGAGGCAGACCAGGCTTGAGGAGGAGATGAGGGACACTAGAAGGGTCCTCACGGTGATAGCCCACAGGTTCGGCGTGATCTCGG
This sequence comes from Thermoproteota archaeon, assembly GCA_027078475.1. Classification (GTDB taxonomy): domain Archaea; phylum Korarchaeota; class Korarchaeia; order Korarchaeales; family Korarchaeaceae; genus Korarchaeum. Next base: position 4,997 of record JALWYH010000130.1, on the reverse strand, counting down.
AGTCCTCCTTCAGGGAGGGCATGAGGTACGTTGTCGAGGAGGTGCTGGGCGTAGCTAAGGTTACCAAGCTCAAGCTGAGGGATGAGGAGGGCTTGGTCTACGGGCACCCCTCAGAGGTGGACGTGGACGTCGTGATAAAGGACGGCGTCCACATACTGGTTGAGGTTAAGTCGAGGGTCTCGAAGGGGGACGTGGCAGAGCTTTACAGGGTGGGCCTCCTATACGAGAGGATGAAGGGAGTCAAGCCAAGACTGCTGATCATAGGTGGCTTCATAGACAGGAACTCGTGGGAGACGGCTAGCAGGCTGGGAATAGAGATAAGGCCGATCATCGAGGAGTAAAAAAATTGTTGCTATGTAGCGCTACTCCTTAAAATCATTAAAGAGTAGTCAACAAGGCCATGAGAGAATAGGGAGACTCTCGCGCTTCCTTTTCGCTTCATGATTCCTCCTTATGTCTAATAAAGCGAGGGAAGCACCGACTCGTCTTGGGTTAAGCCTGAGAAGTATAAGAGGGCGCATCAGCCATCTCAAACGAAGGAGTTAATATATTTTTGTTTTCTCCAATTGAACTTCAACGGATCCCACCTTATTATCATTGTCTGAAGTTAACCGCGTATAAACGCTTATAAAGTAGTAATTCTCGACATCACCCTGACGTATGTCAGCGAATAGCAGTTCTCAAGACGAATCCGTCGAAAAATTAAAAGATTTTTTATTAAGACATTACTTGAACTTTGCGAGGGAAGATATACTGTATTCGAGACTCAGACAGAGCATTAAAAGACTAACTACTGATGAACTAATTAATGGGAAGTTTTATAGAGCTCATTACAATGTAGATAGGGAAATAATTGAACAAGAGTTTAGAAAAATGAAAAATGATTACCTTAATAAATTAAGGAAGGTAGTTTATAGTACCAGTAATGAGCCTGTTCGCCTAGGAGCATTCAGAGTGCTGCTTCTTGAAGCTCACACACATCTCCTTGGAGACTTGGATTGGAAGCTGCCAAAGGAGGTCCTTGATCTAGCTGTGCATGGCATTGTACAGGAAAATTTGTATATTATGAATTGGAAGGGAACAGTAGAGGCTTTACTTCATCTAAGGAATCATATCACTCAGGAATAGATTACATATACCTAGCTAAGTACCCCATGCCGAACAGAGAAGGTGATGTCGTCGTCCCTTTGTTTGTTATAGCGAAGTCAAAAGACGAGGATGTTAATAAAATAGACATTAACGGGGCTATTAACAAGATCATAGAACATTTGGGGACTGAGACAGGATCTCAGGAGAGTGATAGTAAATCCCACAGAAAAGAGATAGCTCTACAAAACATACCCAAGTTCACTAGGGTAGTGCTAACTAAAACTCGTGAAATATACGAAGATTCTAACTCTAGTGGTAAGGTTATGGATAACGAATCCTGCCTTAACGCTAATAAAAATCACCAAAATATACCGATTTATGACGATATTATGTGTGGAATTCTCGGTTTAATTCTTATAGATATACCCAGAATATATAGGACTATTGTCAAAGATGAGGAGCTATCTAGTATAACTATGGACGACTGGATCACAGCTCTACTAAACCTCGCTATACCCATATCGCAGGTGACTGTGACATCGGGTATGAAGCCCCCTGATCCCCCAGGTGGAGTGACTGCGGACAACATGTTCAGGATGATACAACAGGAAGCCATAGAGACACTTAAGAAGGAAATACAGCAATATAAAGAGGAACAAGAAATAATAAAGAAACACCTGGAAGAAAAGTTAAATAGATTAATTGAGAAAGCTTTGGAGGAATCGTCACAGAGAAGAGGGTCGTCACAGAGAAGAAGGACAACGGTTTGACATGGGGTCAAAGTAGAAGGGAAACTAAGTAACCATAGCCAACCCCCAGAATCTAGGGCCCTATTTTAAGGGCGGAGTGGCCAGACCTGTGGTTAGGAGTAGCGTCTCATAGAAGTTAGTGGGTTGGTAGTTTATAAACCATAATTACAGGAAGTCAAGATAAAGGAAAAACTCATCAGTCCCACCTACCTCCTTCCACCTTCTTGGCCAGCTCTATGAGCCTCCTTATAATATCATCGTATGTCTCCCCTTTCTTCCCCAGCTCCTTCAGCATCTCCCTAGTCTCCTTTGACACCTGTATAGTGGTCATCTCCCTCTTGGCGGGCATCATCATTAGGTGTGAGGATGGGGATTTAAGTCTAACTATGTAAAACTTTGTAAAACTTTTAGAAATATATTACGTTTATAAGTAACATATAGTCATTATATCTAGAATGCCGGGCAGACGCATCCCCCACGACCTCCGGCTGGAGCTATACAGACGGGTCTTGGAGCTCCACAACAGGGGAGTGAGCTACAGGAAGATCCAGAGGATTCTGAGGGAGGAGTATGGGGTGGAGGTGAGCAGGTCTAACATATCCTACTGGGTCAGGGGCCTCCACATCCCGGAGAGAGAGCCCTACAACCACCCCGACATGTCGAAAGAGGGGGAACTCGCCTGGATAGCTGGTGCATATGCTGGTGATGGATCAATAAAGGTGAACAGGAAGGGACGATTCTTCTCGCTCAAGGTGAAGGACAGGGAGCTTGCTAAGGAGGCTGCCAAGAAGCTGGCGGTCGTAATGAGGAGGGATGAGCCCTACGCCGTAGGCAGGCTGGCGGACGGCAGGTACTACGTAGAGGTCCAGTCTAGGGAGCTGGTGGATCACTTCAGCAGGAGAGAGAACATCTTCGAGCACCTGAGGAGGAACCCCAGAGAGTTCATTCAGGCGTTCTTTGACTGTGAGGGGAGCGTGATAGGGGGAATAAACAAACAGGGCTATTTCAGATATACTCTATTCGTGGCTAACACGGATAGGGAACTTCTAGAGGAAATCAGATCTCAATTGAGGTTGTTGGGGATAGAGCCTTACGAAATATACATCCATCAATCCAAAGGCAAAGTCATTAGAACCTCCAAGGGCGTAACGATGGCTAAAAAGAATCTCTACGCCTTCGGGATATACGGCTTGGAGAATTTGAGTAAATTCCGAGAGGAGATAGGGTTTGTATCAGAGAGGAAGAAGAGGAAGCTGAGGGATATTGTGGATATCCTAGAGGAGCATGATCTGATAACTGCAGCGGTCGAGTGGGTACGCCGCTATAAGTATGTGGAGGGATCGGGCCGCGAGCGGTGGTTCCCTAGGAGAACCCCGCTCAGTCTTGAGGAGGCCTGGGAGGAATATGAGGGGCATCTCAGGAAGCTAGGAAGCCCGCCCGATGGTAAAGCCAATCCACACCATCATCGTTAAATATCAAAAGATGCAACAAAATCGGTTAATAATGTAAAGGAATTTAGCGGGGGGTGGATTTGAACCACCGACCTCCGGGTTATGAGCCCGGCGGGCTACCAGGCTGCCCCACCCCGCTGCTTCGACCCCCCCGTAACCAGTTGAATTTCCCCTATTTAAAGATTTCTTGCCACGAGGAGGCCTGTGCGCCATCCCATCCCCGAAAACCATCCCTCTGAGACCCCAGCACAGGTAACGGTTCCTCGAGTGTTCTCGGACCGGGTACCCCACGACGCCACCACGATGCGGGGCCGCCAAGGCCCCTTCCAGAGCGCGATCCTGACTACCGGGAATGGGTGCCACCCCCGCTCGATCCTCCTGAATCCTTAAACGGGATCCCCGATTTCGAGAGGGTATCCAAGACCTCCCTGAGACACTCAATATGGGGTCCGATACCTCCAGGGCAACACTAACAGTAATTCCGGATATTTCCTTGGATAAATTATTGAGATAAATATTCCTCTATCTAGCTAGTAGGAAAATTATTAATCTTTCATTACGGAGTGTTACGTGATGGTGATGCCGGAGCGGTTACTCAAGATGAAGTCGGTGGACCTGAGGATACTCTCAGCCTTGGTGGATCTGATCGCGGAACATCGAGGAGTTAACATAGAGATCTATAAACCAAGGCTCTCAAGAACAGTGGAAATCAGGATCAGAGGGGACGGGAAAGCAGTAGAAGGAGCTTATGCCGACCTCGCTAAATTCGCTAGTAGGGTTGGGTGGAGGATAGAGTAAACAAGTCTAACTGGTCAGGATCCAGACGCGAATCACCTGTCCTACGCTGAACTGCACCTTCCTTCGCTCCCTTTGGGGGCATGGGGAGTGGAGGCCATAGTCCGCCTTCTGTACTGGGGGGATTAGGCTGAGCGCCTACCCCCCGCTCGCCCCAGCTGCTCATCGCGGGGACTGGCTTGCACACCGCCGGGGCCCCGTTTCACCGGTCCCCCCGGGGTCCTCTGCCTCACCGGCTTCACGGCCATGTCCCGGGGGACGTGTCGTTTCTGTGGGCCTTCCTGCCCCTCTCGGGGCATCCCCTTGCGGGGAGGCGGTGCTGGGGGCGTGGGCGGACCTTCCTCAGCCTTCTGGCCGTAACCCCCGGCCTCCTCTCCCAGAATCGGGTCCTTCCTCAGCTTAAAAAGATTCTGGAGGTCCTGAGCTCGAGTCCGTCGGTAGGCCGCCTCTCTAGTCTCACCTCTCCCGCGAGCCATCAGCGATCCTTGGGAGGGTTCGATCCAACGGCCAGCTGCAACCTGAGGATGTCGCTGGAGTTTTTAACGCTCGGCGGTGGGAGGACCCGTGCTCTCTGGGGATCGGCTGATCAGGAACCTGGGCCTGCTGCTCCTCCTCATCACTGTTGGGGGACTCGTCCTGAGCCTGACTCCTAGGAGGGAGGGGGCTAAGGACCTGTTCCTACGCTCGCTCCCCGATGCCACTTACTACGCCCACGAGAAGGAGGTCTTCGAGAGGTACGGCAGGAGGCTCCGATCCCTCGTGCTGGTGGTCCCTCCCCTCAGGTTCACCAGGTGGGAGGTCAGGGAGCTGCTCAGCTACGCTAAAAGGATAAACGACTCCCTCCCCTTCTCCCTCATCTGGACACTCAACGGGAGCCACGATGAGAGATACGTGGCCATGCTGGCCTCGGAGC
>JALWYH010000129.1 GCA_027078475.1 Thermoproteota archaeon | reverse complement strand
GGGGAGGATAAGGGAGAGGCTGAGTGACTTCGTAGTGGACGAGGTTCTCCTGGGCAGGAGGGCATCCCGCGTCCTCCTGGGCATCGAGCGGTTCCCGTCGAAGGGCTCCTTCACCTACTTGGTCGCGGCCAAGTTCACCAAGATGGGCACTAGGGAGCTGGCGTCGCTGGTGGGCAGGAGGATGGGCGGCAGGGTGAGGTACGCCGGCCTCAAGGACGCCAGGGCCATCACCTTCCAGTTCCTCTCCATCGAGGGGAGGGGCATCAGACCGGGGGAGCTGAGGGATGGCATCTGGGTCAGACCGGTGGGGAGGATGAGGGAGCCCCTCTCCCGCGGGAGGAACGACGGCAATCACTTCACGGTGGTCATCAGGGGTGCCAGACCATCGCCGAAGCCGGAGCCCGGGGACTTCCCCAACTTCTTCTCCTACCAGAGGTTCGGTGTCAGGCGACCCTTCAACCACCACGTGGGCAGGGCCATCCTTCTGAGGGATCTGGACTCGGTCGAGTCTATGATGTCCGATCAGGGCTACCGGGTCAGGGCTAGGAGCCTGAGGCAGCTGGCGGAAGTGGTGGGAACGGATCTCCTGAGGTTCTACGTCCACGCCTACCAGTCCTACCTGTTCAACCTCCTGCTGTCCAAGAGGCTCATGGAGCTAGGGGCGGATCCGGTGGAGGGGGACTTCGTCATCGGGGAGAGGGGAGAAGTCTCCATCTTCGGCGCTGGCAGGGGGGAGCTGGCCCTGCCCGTGCCCGGGGCGTACACGAGGGCCAGGGGATGGGTAGCCAAGGCCCTGGAGGAGATCCTCAGGGAGGAGGGCGTGTCCCTCGACCTCTTCCTCTTCAGGGAGGTGCCCGAGATAAGCGCCTTGGGGGACATCAGGGCAGCGATAGCGAGGCCCGTATCGCCGGTCACCGTGCCCAAGGGAGGCCGCGTGGTCCTCTCCTTCTTCCTCGGAGCCGGTGTCTACGCAACCTCCCTACTCAGGGAGGTGATGAAGCCGCGGGATCCGGCCTCCCAGGGGTTCTGCTGACCCGGTGCTAGAACACCAGCTCCATGACCACCACCTGATCGGACCTCCTCATTCCCCTGACCATGTCCCTCGGGATGTCCCTGGCCGCGGCACTTGATCTGATCGCTAGGGTCCTGTCGTCCACGTAATCCGACTTCCTGACCACCGAGTCCCTGTCGTGGATGAGCCTCAGCCTCGGATCTCCCCTGGCCTCGAAGCGGAACTCCATCTCGCCCACCACGATGCCCACGAGCACGGAGCCTCCCTCCAGCAGATGGGATTTGAGCTCGCTGGAGAGATCCCTGACGGACTTGTCAGCCCTGACCCCCACTACGCAATCCGCCCTGATGGTTATCTCCCTATCCTTGGTCACCTGCATGGTTGTCCTGTGCTTGGCAGTCACGTTGGGATGCCCGTAAGATATTATTTCCTCCAGCATGGGTCGACTGGGATGGACGCACATAAATCCTTGGTGGATAGGCTGCTGAGGCTCGGTATTATAAGGAGCGAGAGGGTCAGGAGGGCGGCTGAGAGGGTGAGGAGGGAGCTCTTCGTCCCCGATGACTACAGGGACATGGCCTACGCAGACACCCCCCTGCCCATCGGCGAGGGCCAGACCATCAGCGCCCCCCACATGGTATTCATGATGGATGAGCTCCTCGACCTGGAGGTCGGCCATCTGGTGCTGGAGGTTGGGGCGGGGAGCGGCTATCACGCCGCCACGGTGGCGGAGATCGTCGCCCCCTCCGACCTGCCTCCCCACACCTGGGGCACCGTCGTGAGCGTCGAGATAAACCCGCACTTGGCCACCCTGGCGCACCACAACCTGGAGGCTGCCGGCTACTCGTGCCGGGTCCACGTGCTGAACATGGACGGCAGCGCGGGCGTGTCCCTGAGGGTGAAGGTGGACAGGATACTGGTGACGGCCGCCGCCCCGGACGTGCCCGAACCCCTGTTCGAGATGCTCAAGGAGGGTGGGAGGATGGTCATCCCTGTGGGCTCCCCCGGGATGTGGGGGCAGGACCTGCTTCTGGTCGAGAAGGTCGACGGGAGGATGGTCAGGAGGACCATCACCGGCGTCGCTTTCGTCCCCCTCAGGGGGAGATACGGGTGGAGCGGAGGTGTTCGCGGTGGCTGAGGGAATGGAGCTCATCTACAGGGGCGCCGAGGCCGAACTCTACAGGGCCGACTTCATGGGCCTGCCGGTGGTGGTGAAGAGGAGGGTGAGGAAGGGATACAGGCACCACAGCCTGGATGAGAGCCTGAGGAGGGGAAGAACCAAGAAGGAGGCGAGGTTGATGAGGAGGGCTAGGCTGGGAGGGGTGAGCGTGCCGGCGGTCTTGGATGTCTGGGGAGATTCCCTCATGATGGAGTTCGTAGAGGGAGAGAGGCTGGCGGACGAGCTCACGGAGCGAGGCATGGAGACCTTCGGGGAGATGGCTTGCAGGCTCCACTCCTCCCACGTGGCTCACAACGACCTGACCCCCTACAACGCCCTGGTGACCTCCTCTGGCAGGATTTGCCTGATCGACTTCGGGCTGGCGGAGTACACCCACGACATCGAGGATTACGCAGTGGACCTCTACGTCCTCAAGAGATCCCTCAAATCGCTCAGGGACGAGTGGGAACCTCTCTGGGGGGCCTTCCTCAGGGGTTACAGGGAGTGCGGCGACTTGGCCGAGAGGGTGCTGGCCAGGCTGGTGAAGGTGGAGGCCAGGGGGAGATACAAGTGATCCTGCACTTCGCTTCCTCCAACGAGCACAAGTACAGGGAGTTCCGGAGGATGCTCTCTGACCTGGTGGAGGTAAGGTGGATCTCGGTGGACTACCTGGAACCGCAGGGGGATGACTTGGAGCAGGTGGCCGTGACCTCGGCCCTGTGGCTGTCGGACCTCCTACCGACGCCCTTCTTCTTGGAGGACGCGGGTCTATTCGTCCGCGCCTTGGGAGGATTTCCCGGCCCCTACTCCTCCTACGTGTTCTCCAGACTCGGGAACGACGGCATGCTGAAGCTCATGTCGGGCGTTGAGGATAGGGCAGCGGAGTTCGTCTCGGTCATAGCCCTCCACACCGGCGGGGAGATCAGAACCTTCACCGGCAGGTCGAGGGGGGAGCTCTCCACCGAGCCTAGGGG
>JALWYH010000128.1 GCA_027078475.1 Thermoproteota archaeon | reverse complement strand
CGACTTCATCTCCTCCTCCAGCTTCCGTATGTCATCAGCGCTCTCGGCCTTGGGCAGGACCACGCCATCCAGGCCCTCCCCCATCACGAAGTCGAGGTCGTCCGAGGTCAGGCCGGTGGAGAGGGAGTTCACCCTCACGAACACCTTTCCCCTGAACTCCCCCCTCCTCTCCCTGAGGAACTCCCTGACCAGCCACCTCGCGGTTTCCTTCTCGCCGATGGGTACCGCATCCTCCATGTCCAGCACCACGACATCCGCCTCACTCCTCAGGGAGCTCAGCATGAGCCTCCAGCTGTTAGCCGGTACGAAGAGCAGGGACCTGGCCAGCACCATCAGTCCAGTACCTCCCTCAACAATTCAACTATCTGCCTCGGAGATTCGGCCACTCTCGCCCCAGCCTCCCTCAGGGACCTTATCTTACTCTCCGCGGATCCCCTCTCCCCGACCACCATGGCGCTGGCGTGGGAGAATCTCATTCCCTTGGGGAGCATTCCCCCGGCCACGTAAACCACCAGGGGCTTGGTGAACCCGCCCTCCTCCATGAACTCAGCGGCTTCCTCCTCCTGAACCCCACCGATCTCGGCGAACAGCACCACGACCTCGGTCTCCTCATCGTCCTCGAACATGGCGAGCAGCTCCGACTCTGTCAGGCCCACCAGCGGTTCGCTACCGGTGTGCACCGCGGTGGTGACCCCGAAACCAGCCCTGCTCACCGCCCACGATGTGGTGGTGGTCTGGCCCCCGCTCCTGGATATTACGCCAACCCTTCCCGGGACGAAGGCCTCCCTGGCGAGCTCCAACGATCCCCCTACCCATCCCATTACCACCTTCCCGGGACTTATCACCCCGAAGGAACCCGGTCCCTGAACCCTCACTCCCTTCCTCTTGGCTAGGGCGAGTATCCTCATGGCGTCGTGCACGGGCACCCTCTCGGTCGGGATGAGCACGTATCCTATGCCAGCCTCTATGGCTTCGGTCACGGCCTCCAGCAGGTGGGCTGGCGGAACCAGGGTGATGGTGGCGTCCACCTGCCCCACCTCCTCCAGCGCCTCCTCGACCGAGTCGAAGACGGGAACTCCCCATACTCTCGATCCTCCTCTCCCGGGGGTCACGCCTGCCACGACCTTGGTGCCGTACTCGAGCATGTACCTAGTGGCGAATTCGCCGGTCCTCCCGGTTATCCCCTGGACAAGGACGCGTGTGTTCTCGTCGACGAGTATGGCCATCAGACCACCTCCACCGGTACCCTGACCTCTATGACCCCGCTCCCGTACCACTGGCAGTGGATCTCGCAGGCGAGGCACTCGTTGTCTATCCTCACGGCCTCCTGAGGGGAAACGGCCAGCGCCGGCTTACCGTCCTCTATCTTCAGCACGCTCCGGCCGTACAGCCTGCAGGCCTTCACGCACGCGAAACCGCAGTCAGGGGCCACGCACCCGTCCAGATCTATTACCACTTCGGCCGTCCTAGTTCTGAACCTCATGCTCCCTCCCCCTCTCCCTCCTGTACTCCTCAACAAGCTTCAGGACCCTGTCAGCGATGTACTCGGTCTCGTAGATGTAGTCCCTGCCGTAGAGCTCGAACCTTATCGGCAGGTCCTTGACCCCTCTCCTGATTATCTCGTGGCTCTCCTCCTCCTTGTTACCGGCCAGCAGGATCACCGCCGGGAACCCGGGTCTGTCCCTCAACATCTCATTGAACGCCTTCACTATGGCGTGGGCGTGGTGCCACTGCTCCTGGCTCGCCAGCACGCTCCCCATCATCACGTAGCCCTCTATCCCCGGAATGGAGAGGATCGTCCTGATCACCCTGTAGACCTTCGAAGCTGGGGGATCGCCGCTCGTGTCAGCGTAGTTGGCCAGCTTGAGCCCCTTCCTTATCAGCGCATCGGCTGCCAGCATGGCACCTCCACCACCTATCCCGTGGAATCCCACGTAACCCTCCGACACCTGAGTTGTCAGCTGGATGAAGTACCCCGTTCCCCTCGGATCGGCGTCGTCCCAGTACCACATCCTCCTCTCCAGGTCGGTGGGCTCCCTGTTCAGGTCCTTGGGGATCTCCACCTTCACCTCGGGATGCCTGAAGAGAGCGTGATCGTCGAGGTCCATCCTGGCATCCAGCGCAACCAAGCCTTCGTCCGTCAGGGCTAGGGGGTTCACCTCCACACTCCTAGCGTCATATTCCACGAAGATGTCGTACAGCTTCAGCGCCACATCTACCGCCTCGCTGGGTATTCCCACCCGGGAGAACTCCTCCTCTACCACCTCCCTCCTCAATCCGTCCAGATAGTCCACGGGTATCCTGACCACGCCCTCCGACCTCTCCTCTACGCCCGTGCCACCGGAGGGGCTGGCGAGCAGCATGGGAGACCTGAACCTCCTGGAATCGTTTATCACGACGCTGAGGAACAGCTCGGCCTTCACATCCACTTTCTTCTCCACGAGGACCTTCTTGGGTCTGAATCCCTTGAAGTAGAAGGAGAGCATCTCCTCAGCAGCCATGCGGACCTCTTCCGGCGATGAGGCGAACCTGACTCCACCCACATCGTACCTCCCCGTGAAGGGGAGCTGGGCCTTCACTACCACATTGCCTCCCAGCTTTCTAGCTATCGCCTCTGCTTCTCCCGGATCAGAGGCTATCTCACCGGCTGGCACAACTATTCCATGATCTCTCAGTATCCTCTTGGACTGATACTCGAGAAGCTTGGCCCTGGTACCACCCGGCGACCCTCGCACCGCTACGATAAATCGTTTCCTCTCTCACCTCGGTTGAGGGCAGCGGGAATCCCTGTTAAACCGCCGGCTCACTTTAATTTTGATATCGGCCCTTCCATCTGATGGATGAAAGTAGGCTCGCTGGATACAGAGAGGAAATGGAATATGTTATAGACGCGCTGGAATCCATCAGGGAACCGAGAACCCAGCTTGAGCTGTCTGGTGTGTTCTATAACCTCATAACCTCTATTGAGGCTTCCATGGACCTGATAGCGATGCTCCTAAGGGATTTAGGGGAAAGGGTGGAGGACATTACACAAACGTGGACAAGCTTGTGGAATTGGGTATCTTAAGTGAGGAATTGGGAGAAAGTCTGAAAAAGTACAAAGGGCTGAGGAACTGTTGGTTCACAGGTATATCAGGGTAGATCGGGAGCTCGTGATGGAGTCCGTGGAGGAGGTGAAAGAGACGCTTTACTCCCTGCTGAGGAGACTGGAGGAGATCCTGAATGAGATCGCTGGATCGGATTAGAAGGGATCTGAAGTTCCTCTCGGCGTACGAGGTGGTCCTATACGGCTCCTACGTTACGGGAGAGTACACGAGGGGGTCTGACATAGATGTGTCAGTTATCACCCGGGAGAGGGACAAGAATAGGAACTTCAGGATCCAGCTCGATATCTGGGGGAAGGTACCCTCGCCGATATACGATGTGAGGGTGTTCGAGCTGCTACCGATAAGGGTCAAGGCCTCGGTGATCAGCAGGTACGTGGTCCTCTTTGGAAGCGAGCCCGATATTTCAGAGTACTTCTACAGGTGGAGGAAGGTATGGGAGGACGTTAGAAGGAGGATGGAGCCCATGACCGTGGAAGAGAAGATTAGGGCGGTGGAGAGGAGGAAGAGGATCCTGAAGAATATCGCCGGGCCCAGGTAGAATCTCCTCCAGTTTGGATAACTTTCCCGTCATCTTCTGAGGAGGGAGAGCGGATTAAAACGTCCTGATCCCCCTGAAAAACAGACTAATGAGGGGAACCCCGCAATAGTGCAGACACTTTACCAGGGAACCTCTCCGCCGAGTATGTCCTTCAGGGGCCTCTTCCACAGGAGATGAAATACCCTCTTGCTTTCCCTGTCGTAGACGGCCTCGAAGTCGATGTATCCCCTGTCCATGTAGTATAGCATGGCTCCAGCGGTGTGCTCCCTCCACTGACCCACCGTTCCCCTCTCCCTGGCATCGGAAACGCTGTAAGGCACCTCTATCAGCACTAATTCGCTCTCAACCTTTCTGAATCCGATAGGAATCCCAGATTCGAGCTCGATCACCTCCTCCGCTCCCGCCTCCAGCGCCTCCCCCAGGGAGGGAGACCTCAGCTCTCCCCTGGCCTTCCTCCTGACCCTCTCGCTGTCGAGGAACCACCAAGCCTTGAGCCTGTCGGTCCTGAGACCCCTGTTTATCTCATCGTTTATCTCACCGTAGTAGTTCACCACGTACTCCCAGCTCACGACCCCAAGCTTGCCAAGGTTGAACCTGGTGTTGAGCCCCTGCAGGGGATCGAACGTCCACTTCGCCCTGTCCAGTCCCTGCTGAAGGGCCAGCTCCCTCTGGGCCTGCTTTATCCTGAATCCCAGGCCCGAGTACTTCATCTCCTCGATGACGGCGCTCTGATGGGAGTAGTGGTAGAGGCCGTGCCGATCCCTGGCCAGGAATCCCCAGGCGAACCCGACCGCCCTCCCGGTCTCCAGCTCGAATGCGGCCACCACCACGCCGGCGTTGTCCGCCGCCGCCTTCAGCACGTGCGACGGGGTCGCCTCCGTCCTGTCCCTGCCCATCCTCCAGGCCGACGCCTGCACGTCCACCAGCTGCCTGAATTCCTCGGGTCTCATCACCGGTCTTATCTCCACTCTAACGGGCCTGCCCGCCCTGTCCGTGAGCTCGACGATCCCGAGGTATGTCATCTCCCTAGACTCAACCCGATTCTTTATCCCCTTTACGGGTCCACCTCCTCGCTAGGATGTAGGCGGCCACCCCGGCCACCATTATGATGGCCACCGCGGTCTCGGCGGCATCGAGCGCGGACACCAGCTCCTCGTACGCCACCCCGACCAGGTAGCCCGCTATCCCCAAGACGAGGTAGCGGGGAAAGGCACCCAGCAGGGTGAAGACGGTGAAGCGGTAGGGATCCATCCTCACCACCCCCGCCCCCACCGATATGGGGGAGAGGGGGATGATCGGGAGGGCCCTGGACAGGAAGAGGCCAATCCACTCCCTATCCCCCCTGATCCTCCTGGAGAAGGCCTCTATCTCATCCCAGCTTATGCCCAGGTACCCGCCCAGCCTCTCCACGAGGGGCTTGCCCCCGTAGTAGCCGATCGCGTAGTGGGCGAGGGAGCCCAGGGTGGCGGCCACGCTCCCCACCAGCCCTATGGTGACGGCAGCCACGTAGAGCACCTCGGCCGGGGGAGAGTCGGGGGGGATGAGGGAGAAGCCCGCGGCCATGGGCACAAGAGGCGAGGGTATTATCGTGATGGCGGTCTCCACCATCACACCGCCGAACACCCCCAGCCAGCCCAGCTCCCTTATCCAGGAGCTCACCGCCTCTATCAGAACCTGGGTCAGGGACATTTCCCGTCCCTTCCCCGCTCTCAATTTAAGCTTTTGAAGGTGACAGCACGCGCGACGCGGACCGGGAGGCACGGGATTGCGTTGAGGAGAAATGAAAGGGAGAGGAAGGGGGCGGGCAGGTAGGTAGGTGGATCAGGCCAGCTTCCTGACCCTCCCGGCCCTCACCTCCACGAGTCCCTCGTCGCTCAGCAGCTCCACCGCCTTGGAGACCCACCACCTGTCTATATTCAGCTCCTTTGTGAGATCCACTGTCGTCTTCTCCCCGTTGAGGTGCTCCATTATCCTGTCGGCCACCGCCTCTATCAACGGGTGAGGGTCGGCTGAAAGCCTCTCCGCCACCACAGCGGCCACCGCCCTGCTCACCCCGAGGGTCTCCATGACGTCCCTCACGGTCACCTTCCTCAACCCACCCCCCTCCATCTTCTTCCTGATATACTCCCTCACCAGCTCGTCCAGGCTATCCTCATCCGGGAGCTCCAGCAGCACCTCCAGATCTATCTCAAGGTTTATTCTCCTCCTGGTGAGGGCGTAGAGCTTGGCAGGCCTTCCCCTGCCTCTCCTCTTCTCTATTATCCTGATCAGGCCGGCCTCCTCAAGGTCCTTCAGGTGTGAGGTTATGGCCGGGAGGGTGAGCCCGAACTCGTTGGCCAGGTCGGTGGCGGAGGCGGGGCTCCTGAGGAGCCGCCTCAGGATCCTCAGCTTGCTGTCGCTGCTCAGGGCGTCCAGTATCTTCTTGGCCCTGTATATCCTAGATCTGACGTACAAGGGAGGTCCCCCCTCAACTCACCCTTGAGTCGTGATATCTAGCTGGACGCTGTAGGAGTTCACCTCCACATCGACTACCCTCTCACCCTGTCCGAGGGTCCTCTCTATGGAGCCACCCTCCAGCCTCTGGCCGTCGTAGTGTACCGATCCCTCCAGCGACCTGACCTTCACGTGAACCCTGGCATCCTTCGGGACCTTGATGACGAGTCTCACGTTCCCTTTGTCCGTCTTGATGCGAGCCTTCCCATCCACGGTGACTGTTCCCTCCACGCTTCCCATTCCCACATCGATTTCAAGGGACTTCACGTGAGCCTCCCTGAGCATCACACCGCCGAACCCCACGTTCACCCTCAGGGTCCCGTTCCATCCTCTCGGAAGGTTGAGCACTGCCGTGCCGGCCACAAGCCTCCCGACGGAGTCCTCTATCGCCGGTGTGGCCCCCTTCAGGAGGATCGCGGGTTCACTGACCGAGGGATCCTCCGTGACATCGACCCGGCCAACATCCACCATCAGGGTAACGGACGAGTAGGGAAGGGTGCCGGAGAAGCTCCTCCTCTCAGCCGTCCAGGGCAGGGGGAGCTCGACGATCCCGGCACCGTACTTGTACTTTAGCCTGACCGGGATCAGCGACACGGCCATGGAGAAGAGGAGGAGCACTAGGATCAGGGCGCCCACCTTCTCCTCATTTCCCATCGTCACTCACCTCCTGCTCCTGCCCTCCAGATAGACCACGGCTATGCCCACTATGGTGATCAGCAGGCCAACGGGACCGAGCTTTGCGGTCAGCAGGACCGCCACGAGCATGGCGACGAGGGGCCCAACCACCGAAGCAACGATGGCGCTGCCGGTCGTCATCCCGTAATTGACCGAGGTGGCCACCACCATGAGGTAGAGGGACCAGAGGGCGAAGGGAATCACGAGCACCAGTGACACCAGCAGGAGGACGTGGGAGACCAGGTATCCCACCGCGGCGAGGGCCGTCGGGAAGACCAGCGGGGCACTGGAGAAAGCCACCAGTCCCACGAGATCGTCCCATCTGCCCTCATCGTATCCCATGAGCCTGGCAGTTATGTGTATGAGGGACGAGTGCATCAGCAGGTCCACCAAGCCGCTGGCAACTCCCAGCACGCCAGCAAGGTTGGCCACCAGCTCGAGGAGCCAGCCGAGGTTGTAGAGGGGCACCTGGCCTATGAGGCTCAGCAACCCCTTCACCGCCAGGGCTGAGAGGGAGAAGTTCACTCCCACGTAAAGGGCGAGCGGGAGGTACGACGAGTACCTCTCTGCTATGTGGGTGTCGAACGCCTCTCTCGGAGCGAGCAACACCTTTCCCAACCTGTACAAGACATCCTCCAGTTCGCTCATCCTCTCACCTAACTTTCTAAACTTACTTACTTTAGTTAAGATATAAATGTTTCTATAGGTAGCGGGGACTCGACCCGGAAGGGAAATTATTTTAACACGGTTCGCGGCCCCGTCGGAACCGCTAGGGCCAGTTAACTTTTTAAAAGGAAGGCTCCCAGCCCCCCTCAACGGGAGGTTGAGGGTGATGTCCCGCCAATTTCAGGTGATGTCCCGCCAATATCGATGAATGAGTCCTCCTTCAGGGAATCCTTGGTTTTGTTCGGACTATACAAGTTGACCTCCCGCCAGAAGGCGGTCCTCACCCTGACGCTGCAGTTCAACGGCAAGATGTCCGCAAGCTCCATGGCGAAGGTTGCCAGAGACGAGTTCGGCATACCCGTTTCCTCCTTCTGGTTCGCGCTCAGGGATCTCAGGAAGCTGAGGCTGGTGGAGTTCGGCAACGGCGAGCCAATCAGACTGACGCCGGCCGGAGAGGTGATAGCTGAAGCTCTCAAGGGGGTGGCCTGGTGGGAAAGAGGGTAGTGGTCAAGCTGGGGGGCTCTGTCCTAAGGGGACCGGGTGACTTCAGGAAGGTGGCCGAGATAGCAAAGAGGGAGTTCGAGGACGGGCACGAGGTGCTGCTCGTCGTATCAGCCATGAAGGGTCACACGGACCAGCTCATTGAGATGGCCAGGGAGGTGGGTGCCAGCGAGGAGATGCTCGACTCCATCGCTGGCATGGGGGAGGTCCTGTCGGCCAGGCTGATGGCTGCCGCCCTCAACTCGCTGGGGGCGCCATCGGTCGCCATAGATCCCTCGTCCCCCCGCTGGCCCGTCATCACCAATGAAAAGTTCGGAGATGCAGACCCCGACCTGCCAAAGACGTGCGGGGCTGCCATCTCTCACATAGAGCCCTTACTCGGCAAGACAGTCCCGGTGGTGTGCGGATACTTGGGGAAGACGAGGGATGGGAGGATCACCACCTTGGGCAGGGGAGGCAGCGACACAACGGCGGTCACCCTAGCAAGGTGTCTCAACGCGGATGAGGTGGTCTTGGTCAAGGACTCCAAGGGGATAATGACCGCGGATCCCAAGCTAGTGGAGGGTGCCCATCAGATAAGGGAGATTAAGGCTGAGGACGCGCTGATGATGTCCCTAGGGGGAGCTAGGGTGCTCCACCACAAGGCCCTGCGCTACCTGGCGCCGGCTGTCAGGATGAGGGTCGTGTCCGTGGACGAGGGGAGGTTCACTAGGGGAGGGACCATAGTGCACGGCCACATCCCTGACCTCCACGTGGATATCCACGCAAGGCCGGTTAGCATGGTCACCCTACTGACCAACGGCGGACCTCCACCCATCCGGGGCGGGGATGGAGTGCTGTCAGTCAGCACCCTCGACAGGGCGGTGATAATGTACGTGGACGGGGATGCCGAGGAGACGGTGAGGGAACTCCACTCCCTCGTGGAGGGAGGGAAGGCCAAGGCCATCACCGTCAGGAAGGGGGTGGCCATGATAAGGCTGTGGGGAGCGGCCATAGAGGAGATACCTGGGGTGATCCACAAGATAGCGGAACCTCTGGCCGCCATGGGGATAAACATCCTTGGCCTCCAGACGGTTCACAATAGGATAGCCGTGTTCGTTGACTGGAAGGACAGGGAGAGGGCCGCTGATGAGTTGAGAGCCATTCTGGGGTGATAGCATGAAGGTTGCCCTGCTGGGCGGTACGGGGGCCGTCGGGCAGCGGTTCGTCAGCATGCTGTCCGGCCACCCATGGTTCGACCTGACGGTGATAACTGGCAAGACGAGCGTCGGCAGGAGGTACGGCGACCTCAAGTGGATCCTGGAGGGGGAAGTACCTGAGGAGTTCAGGGACTTGGTGATAGCGGAGAACTCGATTGAGAGCCTTAGGGGAGTGGATCTGGTTTTCTCAGCCCTCCCCTCAAGGGAGGCGAGGGAATTCGAGAGGGAGCTCATGAAGAGGGGCATACCCTTGGTGAGCAACGCCAGCGCCCTGAGGATGGATCCACTGGTCCCCTTGGTCATACCGGAGGTGAACCCAGATCACCTCTCCCTAATTGAGAGACAGGTGGAGCTGGGGATCGGACCCGCCGCCACGGATCCCAACTGCACGACCACCGTGATGACCCTCCCCCTGAAGCCGCTTCATGAGGCCTACACCCTTAAGAGGCTCAACGTGGCCAGCTACCAGGCCCTCTCCGGGGCAGGCTATCCCGGGGTCCCATCATACGACGCGATCGACAACGTGATCCCCTTCATCCCCGGGGAGGAGGAGAAAGTTCAGAATGAAAGTAGGAAGATCTTGGGCGCTATCGAGAGAGGCGAGATCAGGATGGCCGATTTCGAGGTGCAGGCGACCTGTGTGAGGGTCCCGGTCTTGGATGGACACACGGTCGCGATCCACGCCGAGTTCGAGGAGGAAGTGGATCCGGAGGAGGCGGCCAACCTCTTGGAGGGATTCAGATCGGAGCCCCAGGAGCTCGAACTACCAACGGCTCCAGAGCAACCGATCCACGTGAGAACTGAACCAGACAGGCCGCAACCCAGGTACGACCGGAATGAAGAGGGGGGGATGAGCGTGGTCGTCGGGAGGATCAGGAGGGGGTCCAACAGGAGATCCCTCCTGCTCACGGTGGTGGGGCACAACACCATCAGGGGAGCCGCCGGCCAGGCGATCCTGCTTGCCGAACTGATGAGGGCGAAGAAGCTAATCTAGATCTAACTCCCCTCCCTTTTGGAATCAAGACTTATGTAATACAGCCGGGCGGATCCGTATGATACTCCCGGACAGCAGCATACGATCCCTGATAGAGAAAGGTCAGCTCTCGATAGAGCCCCTGCACGACGATACCATAAGGGAGAACGGAGTCGACATGAGGATAGGTCCTGAGATAGCCTTCCCCATAGTCACCGGCGAGGTGATAGATCCGATCAGGGACAACCCCGCCAAGCACTTCTCGGTGAGGGAGATACCAGAGGACGGGATAATAATCCCCGGGAACACCTCCGTCCTGCTGGTAACGGAGGAGTACGTGAGAATGCCCAGGGACGTCGCAGCACTGTGCGGGCTGCGCTCGTCAATAGCTAGGTGGGGTTTCGTGGCTCCTCCAACCCTCATAGACGCAGGTTTCGAGGGTCAGCTCACCATAGAGGTGATGTGGACCAGACCCGCACCGGTGAAGCTCTACAGGGGTATCAGGTTCCTGCACGTGGTGTTCTTCAGGCTCGAGGGTGACGTGGAGAAACCCTACTCTGGAAGCTATCAGGGTCAGAGGGGCGTGACCCTGCCCAAGAAGCTGGAGACCTCCCGCTTCGTGTGAAAAATATCAAGTGAATGAGGGACGTTTCCCACGGTCATTGTAGGATACGAGGCGAACGGTGGCTGTCAGGTCCCTCCGGCCCCCCAAATAACGCTTAAAATCAGCACGCCAAAGTTTATTAGGTGCCCGCTGGTGGCTCTCCCGCGGCCCTGCCTCGGGTCCACGAATCGAAGGTAAATTCATACACTTATGCCCACTGATTATCAATTTATGCTATCAGAGAGGTGACTATCACCCCTTTATCATACGAAAAAGACCTTTGGAGTGGAAATATTGGATATAGGAATCTTATAGGTCCTTCCGACACAGAACCCGGTGAAGATGGCAGTAACGAAGGTAGTCAAGAGGGATGGAAGAATCGTCCCGTTCGACTCCTCCCGCATAAGGAGGGCCATAGAAGGGGCCATGCGGGAGGTGGGGCATTACGATGAGGCCACCCTGGACAAGGTGGTCAGGTACATACTCAGAGTGATAAACAGGACCTTCAGCGATGAGAACCCTCCTCACGTGGAGGAGATCCAGGACATAGTTGAACTGGCCCTGATGAAGTACGACCTCTTCGATGTGGCCAAGGCCTACATACTCTACAGGAAGGAGAGGGAAAAGATAAGGAAGGAGAAGATGGCCATTCTGGGCAAGGATTACGTCGACGACGTGGATAAGAGGCTCTCCCTCAACGCTATAAGGCTTCTCGCCGCCAGATATCTTCAGAAGGATCCGAGCGGTAAGCTGGAGGAGGATCCAAAGGGCATGTTCATAAGGGTCGCCTCCCTGGTGGTGATACCCGATATCCTATACGATCCAAAAGTGTTCGACAGGGAGGGAGGCCAACAGATCCATCCAGAGGAGGAGTTCGATCCCGTTCAGTGGGAAGGTAGGGTGGGCCTGAGGAACGGCCACCCGGAGGATCACCTCGCCCCGGCCTTCACATGGAATCGCTACCATCTGGAGAGGATGAAGGCCTTGTACGACGAGCTCAACAGGCAGGGTAAGATGAAGGTGAGCTGGTCCCAATTCTGGGACATGCTTCTTCAAGGAGAGTTCGACATCCACTACAAGGACTTCCTGAACTACTACAGGCTTATGGTGGATCTAAGGTTCATACCCAACTCCCCAACCCTGTTCAATGCTGGTACAAGGCTGGGGCAGCTCTCTGCATGCTTCGTCCTCAACATAGAGGACAGCTTGGATTCCATAATGAAGGCCGCCACGGATGCCGCCATGATCTTCAAATCCGGTGGAGGAGTCGGGATAAACTACTCTAAGCTCAGGCCCCAAGGAGACATCGTGAGCTCCACAGGAGGACAAGCATCCGGTCCGGTCAGCTTCATGCGAATAATAGATGTGATCACGGATGTGGTTAAGCAGGGCGGGCGCAGGAGGGGCGCTAACATGGGCATACTTGAGATATGGCATCCGGACATATGGAGGTTCGTGGAGGCCAAGGCCGAACCCGGCCATTTCGAGAACTTCAACATATCCGTGATGATAACAGGAGACTTCTGGCCCAAGTTCGAGTCGGGGGAGGAGTACCCCCTGATCAACCCGAGGAATAGAGAGGTTTGGGACACCATAGACCCGAGGGAGTTCTTCAGGAAGATCGCCGAAATGGCGTGGCGCACCGGTGATCCTGGCGTGCTGTTCGCTGACAACATCAACAAGAGGAACGTGATGAGGGACGCGTTGGGTGAAATAAAATCAACAAACCCATGCGGTGAGGAGCCTTTATATCCATATGAGTCGTGTAATTTAGGAAGTATTAACTTATATGCCTATATCAGGAGAAAGAATGGATTAATATCCTTCGACTGGGATGCTTACTCCGAGGACATCAGACTGGCCCTCCGCTTCCTCGACAACGTCATCGATGTGAACAAGTTCCCCATCCCTGAAATAGAGAGGAATACCAAGGCAACGAGGAAGGTCGGTCTCGGTTTGATGGGCCTTGCTGACGCGCTCTTTGCACTGGGGATACCCTACAACAGCGAGGAGGGCTTCGACTTCATGAGGAGGGTGACGGAGTACCTCACGTACTTCGCCATGATGGAGAGTGTTGAGAGGGCCAAGGAGAGGGGAACCTTCCCGCTCTACACCGAGTCCTCCTACCTGAAGGGAGAGATGCCGGTCGAGGGCTACTACCACCCGGAGTGGTGGCACCTGGACTGGGATCGGCTCAAGGATGGGGTAATGAGACACGGCCTCAGAAACGCCGAGATGACAACTATAGCTCCCACAGGATCCATATCAATGATAGCCGACGTTTCCTCTGGTATAGAGCCCCAGTTCGCCCTGGTGTATGAGAAGAGGGTGTCGGTCGGTTCCTTCTTCTACGTGGATAGGGAGCTGGAGAGGCAGCTGAAGGAGAACGGTCTTTACCACGAGAAGCTGCTGAAGGAGATAGCGGATAACGGGGGCTCCCTGCAGGGTATAGAGCCTCCCGAGGGGAGGGAAGATGTATTCAGGAGGATGCAGGAGGTGTTCCTCGTCGCCTATGACATACCGTGGTGGGATCACGTCAGGGCCCAGGCGGAGATAGCCAAGTGGATTTGCGCGGCCGTCAGCAAGACCATAAACATGCCGAACTGGGTGTCCATCTCGGACGTGGAGAAGGCCTACCTGTTCGCTCACAGACTGGGGCTAAAGGGAATAACGGTCTACAGGGATGGCTCGAAGGCAGCCCAGGTGCTGGTCACGCCCTCACAGAGGAAGGGTGAGTACGTGATCAGAACTAGGAATCAGACACTGAAGATGATGGAGATGCTCGGAATAGAGCTGCCCCAGCTGAGGAAGGCTCCTGTGGAGGAGAAAGCTCCCGCACAGCCTGTCTTCAAACCCCCTTCTCCTCCCCCCACGAACCACGTGGAGAGGTGCCCGGAGTGCGGCAGTACCAGGCTGGTGTACAAGGAGGACTGCGTCACCTGCCTCGACTGCGGATGGTCGGCCTGCGTGGTATCTTGAATCTCTTGGCCGTATGATGTGCAGATAGGGGGCGGGAACTGTGTCGGAGGGTAGAAGGGGATTGGTCCACCTCTACACGGGAAATGGGAAGGGAAAGACCACTGCAGCCTTCGGACTGGCACTCAGAGTAGTCGGAAGGGGAGGCAGGGTCCTCATAATACAGTTCCTGAAGGGGCTCCCCACCGGCGAAGTGTTAGCCGTCAAACGGATACCTGAGATCGAGGTGAAGAGGTTCGGAAGCGAGAGATTCGTGGACCCGAAGAATCCCAAGGAGGAGGATGTACTGCTTGCAAGAAGCGGACTGGAGGAGGCTTCTAGGGGCATGTCCTCTGGGAAGTACTGGCTGGTCGTGCTGGACGAGATCAATGTTGCCGTGGCCTTCAACCTGCTCCCGGAGGAGGAAGTCATGGAGTCTGTCAAGTCTAGGGATCCGGGAACGGAGGTAGTCCTCACCGGCAGGTATGCTCCGTCATCCTTCTACGATCTCGCTGACTACGTGACCGAGTTCAGGGAGGTGAAGCACCCCTTCCAGTCAGGGATCCCCGCCAGGGAGGGTATAGAGTTTTAACTAATATTCGGAAATTATTTTTTGGGATCATTCCCTCGGCCACGGGGACCTACTTAAAAGATGCCCTCGGACCCCTTGATGGGTGATGCCGTGCTGGCGGAGAATCCAATCAACCTAGCTAGAGGCGGGAGAATGTCCCAGGAAGAACTTTCTCAGGCTCTGAGATACGCGATAATAGCGGAGCTAGACGCGATAAATCTGTACACGCAGTTCGCTCGGTTGACTGACGATGAAAGGGCCAGGAAGATCTTCTTGGATGTAGCCCGTGAGGAGAAGACCCACGTTGGAGAGTTCCTCGAGCTCCTCCTCTCCCTGGATCCGGATCAAGTCAAGGAGCTGGAGGAAGGCAGGAGGGAGGTTAGAGAACTCTTGAAGGAGCGATAATCTGAATCCCAGATGATGCGGCTCGGGAGCGGGCGCCGTGGGGCCCGAGACGGATCCGATGGCGCCCCCTATCCGACGATCGACGAAAATTTCCCGATATGTTTTATGCGACGAGCCAAGCATAAAGCTGTAATCTCCCATTAGCTGCTTCCAAAGATATGATTTATTCATATCTATAGTTTAATCCACGATAAGTAACTAGGAAAGCTTTTAACTATTATTTCGAAGCTCGGACGGGGCAAGGAACCATGGAAGGTCTCGGTTTGACGAATGAGGTACTCGTGACATTTTCCCTTGGCATTGCGATAGGCATAGGACTTGGGATAATCGGTTTCATCCTCGGAAAGATCCTCTCCCCCGCTAAGGAGTACCCGAGAAAGAGGGAAAGGTACGAGTGCGCCAATCCGCCGCGGGGGAGAGCCAGAGGACTCTTCATGATGCAATACTACCCGTTCCTGATCCTATTCCTGACATTGGAGCCCATCATGATTTATTCCTTCCTGTTCCTGATGGAGGCCCACAGGTATGTGTTCAACGTTTCCCTCCTTTTCGGCGCCATGGTGGCGATCCTCGCGTCCCCCTTGGTGTTCGGGATCTACTACGTTAGGAGGCTGGAACTATGGTCTGCGCGCTAGATGGAAGCATGTGGGTTGGTAACCTTGAGAAGGCGGCCAGGAAGGCTGCCGCCTGGCTGGTGAACAAGACACCCATCAGGAGCCTGAGGGAGTGGGGGATAGCCTTCTCCCTGTGGCCGGTCCACTTCACCACGGCCTGCTGCGGTGCCGAGTTCGGCGCCTCCGCCGCCCCCAAGTTCGACACCGAGAGGTTCGGTTTCCTTCCCTTCATAGCATCGAGGCAGTGTAACGTGCTCTTCATAGAGGGGACCCTCAGCAAGAAGATGGCCGAGGCGGCCATATGGGTCTACGAGCAGATGCCAGACCCCAAGTTCGTCATCGCCATGGGTGCTTGCGGCATCGACGGTGGCATATTCTGGAACAGCTACAACGTGGTCAGGCCGAAGGACATCTTGCCCGTGCACGTATACATTCCTGGATGCCCGCCCAGACCAGAGGCGGTGGCCCAAGCGATAATCATGTTGCAGAGGAAGATAAGAGAG
Source organism: Thermoproteota archaeon (assembly GCA_027078475.1). Taxonomy (GTDB): domain Archaea; phylum Korarchaeota; class Korarchaeia; order Korarchaeales; family Korarchaeaceae; genus Korarchaeum. The sequence continues at coordinate 19,056 of JALWYH010000128.1, read as the reverse complement.
GGGGAGCTGGTGACATATGAAGTTTGAAGAGCTGAAGGGCCTGATAGAGGAGAAGGTCAGGGACTTGGGGGCCGAGGTCTCGGGCAAGGAGCCCAACGTCATCGAGGTTAAGGTCCCCAGGGAGAAGGTGGTTGAGGCAGCCATGAGGCTAAGGGACATGGGGTTCGACCACGTCAAAGCTGTCACCGCCGTAGACTATCCCAACGAGAGATTTGAGGTGGTCTACGTCTCCTCCTCCTACTCCAACTTGGACCTGGCCTACTTCCTCGTCAACCTGAGGACTGACCTGCCCTACGACGATCCCAGGATGCCCTCCCTGCTGGAGGTGTGGCCGAGCGTCCTCTACCAGGAGCACGAGGAGCACGATCTGATGGGGATAGTTTTCGAGGGCCACCCCAGGATGGGCGAGAGGCTCCTCCTGCCCGAGAACTACGAGGGCATCCCACCGCTCAGGAAGGAGTTCAAGGTGAAGACGGAGGGGATAAACGCATGAGCCTGGAGGAGAGAGAGCTGGAGGTACTGATCGGCCCCCAGCATCCCGCCTCGGGACACATGAGGCTGGTGGCCAAGATAGACGGAGACGTGGTTGTAGAACTCAGGCCCAACATAGGGTACGTGCATCGCTCGGTAGAGAAGCTGGCTGAGGTGAAGAAGTACCTTCAGATAATCCCCTTGGTGGAAAGGCCCTCCCTGGCTGACACCACGGCCAACAACCTGACCTACGTCATGGCCGTAGAGAAGCTGCTCGGCATAGAGCCGCCACCTAGGGCCCAGTACCTGAGGACCCTGCTGGCGGAGATAAACAGGATACACAGCCACTTCTACGGAATGGGCATTCACGGGGTCATGATAGGATCGTCCACCGCCTACATGTGGTGCTTCGGTGACAGGGAGCCATTGATAGAGCTGGCTCAGGAGCTGACCGGGGCGAGGCTCACCTACTCCTACATAGTGCCGGGCGGGGTGAGGAGGGACCTGCCCCAGGGATTCGAGGACAAGGTGGAGAAGGTGATGAGATACTTGGAGAACAGGATGCCGGACTACTTCGACCTCTACTTCAACAACCCCGTAACTAGGGCCAGGCTGGAGGGCGTCGGTGTGCTGTCGAGGGAGGATGCGATAAGGCTGGGAGTCGCGGGACCAAACCTCAGGGCCAGCGGCGTCCCCTACGATGTCAGGAAGGTCGAGCCCTACGCAGCATATCCGGAGCTCGACTTCGAGGTGGTGACCGAGGAGGCCGGGGATGCGTTCGCCAGGGTGATGGTCAGGGTGAGGGAGATACAAGAGAGCATAAAGATAATCAGGCAGGTCCTGAAGAAGATCCCCGACGGGCCCATACTGAACGAGAAGTACATGAAGATGATCCCACCTAACCTCAGGAAGCAGGTGGAGGAGACGGGGAGGATAAAGTTCCCAGGGGTGTTCGCCAACCTGAGGGTTCCCGCGGGAGAGGCGATCGCTAGGGTAGAGGGGGGAAGGGGGGAGGTCATCTTCCACATAGTCAGCGATGGGAAGATGAGCCCCTACAGGATGAGGATGGTCACCCCCTCCTTCAGGAACGTCATCCTCTTCGAGCACCTGACTAGGGGCGTCAGAGTGGCGGACATACCCGCGATTTACGGTAGCTTGGATTACTTCCCGCCGGAGGCTGATAGGTGATGCAGGACCTGTTGAGTCTGATATTCGAGCCGTATGTGTTCGTCCCCCTGATATTTCCGGGGATAACGGTTGCCTTCCTCCTCCTACTCGTGATAATCTGGCTCGAGAGGAAGATGGCAGCGAAGGTTCAGCTCAGGTACGGACCGCTCTACGTGCTCAAGCCACTGGGCGGGGCCATACAAATGGTGGCCGATCTGCTCAGGTACCTCTTCCAGGAGCCCATAATACCCAAGACGGTGGACAAGCTGGCCTTCATACTCACCCCGGCCCTGCTGTTCGGCATGGCTTACCTGCCGACCGTCGCCATACCGGTAAGCCCCACCTTCTACGCCTTCAGGAGCGACCTCAGCCTCCTGATAGTGCTGGCCCTGTCCACCCTCGCCCCGATATTCACAGTGGTTATGGGATGGGCTAGCAACAACAAGTTCTCCCTGATAGGCGGGGTGAGGGAGGGCTACATTGTCGTCTCCTACGAGATCCCCATGTTCCTCTCAGCCCTCTCCATGGCGGTCCTGTACGGATCGCTCGACTTGGTCGACATAGCCGAGGCCCAGAAGGGGCTGTGGGGAATTTTCCTCAACCCAGTGGCGGCCATAACCATGCTGGTCCTCATGTACATGTCCACGAGCAAGTTCCCGTTCGAGATACCCGAGGCCGAGAGCGAGATAGTCGCGGGGGCCTATACAGAGTACAGCGGTATACTCTACGGGCTGGTGATGGGCGCCTCTTACGTGAAGCTCTACGTGCTCAGCCTCGTCTTCTCGATCCTCTTCCTTGGAGGATGGAATCCGGTACCAGGTTTCATGGCCAACGACCCGTTACTGCCCGGAGTCCTGCTATTCATCAAGGCCTTCATCATCATAGTGATAGGAGCTTTCCTCAGGGCTGTCTACCCGAGGTTCAGGATAGACCAGGCCATGGATCTCGGCTGGAAGACCCTGCTGCCCCTGTCGATAATCTCCATCTTCATCTCGCTTGCTGAGGTAATGATAATGGGAGGTGCCTGATTTGGCAGTTGAGAGGACGATCCGTCACATAAAGGCCCTCGCCACGGGGGCCAAGTACATGCTGGGTGGCCACAGGCTCACCCTAATGTATCCCGACGATGTCCAGGAGTTCCCCGACGGTTACAGGGGCATGATAGAGTACGACTGGAACACTTGCATAAAGTGCGGCCTCTGCGCCATGGTCTGCCCCGCCGACGCCATGAAGATGTACGTGTCTAAGGAGGAGTCGGAGGAGGGCAAGAGGCCCGTCAGGAGGCCCGGCATAAACTACACCAGGTGCATCTTCTGCGGCTTCTGCGTCGACATATGCCCGACCAACTCGCTGAAGTTCACCAAGGTGCATGATGTGGCCTTCTACACCTTCGAGGAGCAGATCTTCCCGCCGGAGAAGTTCAGGGAGGGCGTGCCAAAACCGCAGTACGACAAGAAACCGAGGAGGGTGAGGGCGATCCTCGATGAGAGGAGGGGGATAAGGTATGAGCCCGTGGAGTGATCCCCTCTCGGTGGTCTTCATTCTGTCCTCTCTGATGGCCGTCATAGCGGCGATACTGATAGTTCACCACAGGTCGATAGTCTACTCGGCCTTCTTCCTCTCCATACTTGGGGTGGGAAACGCCATCCTCTTCACCCTGCTAGGCTTCCCGATAATAGCCCTGTTCCATCTCTCGGTCTACGTTGGAGCCGCCGTGACCTTCATCCTGTTCTCGGTGGTCATGCTGAAGGAGGCGCCGGTGGTGGAGCCTCCGGTGAAGGCACTGGCGGTTATTGCCGCCGGAGTGCTCGCTCTGATCATGATGAAGATCTTCTCCGTGTTCACGGCCGAGCCGTCCTTCTTCCTGAACTACAGGGACCTGACGGCCCTGCTCGTCACTAAGTACTGGTTCGCCCTCATAGTGGCCGCCATAGCCCTGGTCACCACCCTGATAGAGGCGATAACCTTGGCTAGGAGGGAGGTGTGACGAATGGAGGCCGCGTGGTTCCTCTACGTTTCAGCCATCCTGTTCGCCATAGGGATCTACGGGCTCCTGACGAGGAGGAACATGATCAGGATGCTCCTGTCAGCTGAGATTATTTTTAATGCCGCTCTCCTGGCCTTCCTCTCCCTGGCATCGCTCGACGCCGGCTACGGGCCAGTGGGGGGAGCTATCGTGGTGATAGCCATCTCCCTGTCGGCCGCAGAGGTCGGCGTCATAGTCTCCATAGCGATAATGATGTTCAGGATGAGGAGGGCCCTCGATGTGTACGAGCTGAGGAAATTCAAAGGGTGAGAGTATGATACTGGAAACCCCCTACATGTTCCTGTCAGTGGTCGTGCCGATGGTGATATCCCTCATATTCCCGTTCTTGGACTTGGGAAAGAAGGCCTTCGCTGCCATATCCACCATCCTGCTGCTGATACCCCTGGCGATCATCTCGTGGCTCAGCTACGTCAGCGGACTCGGCCAGCCGGTGCTGGATCCCGTGTTCTTCGCCCACCCGACGCTGGGTAACTTCTCCATGCTGCTGGACTCGATAAGCGCCCCCCTGGCCATCTCCATAGGCCTAGTGACCTCGATGATCTCGTGGTACTCGCTCAAGTACATGGACCACAGGTTCGAGGAGATGGAGGAGGAGGGACACAAGCCGGCTGGATGGGGAGTCTACTACATGCTCTTCATACTCTTCTCCGCCGCCATGATGGGGACCGTCCTCTCGACCAACCTCATCGAGTTCTACATATTCCTCGAGATCTCGCTGCTGCCGAGCTTCCTGCTGATAGCCTTCTATGGATACGGCAAGAGGGAGAGGATAGCGCTCCTCTACCTAATCTGGACCCACGTCGGGGCGCTGGCATTTCTGGTCGGCACCCTGATACTTGGCCTAAACGTCGGCACCTTCGACTACTTCAACCCCGTCAGGGCCGTGGCAAACTTGGGTCTTGGCAACTCACTGCCCGAGGCCATAAGGTTCCCTGTCTTCATGGCCATCCTGATAGGACTCTTCGTGAAGATGGCCGTGTTCGGAGTCCACATATGGCTGCCCTACGCCCACGCCGAGGCTCCGACCCCGGTGTCCGCTCTCCTGTCCCCGAACCTGATAGGGATAGCTGGGTACGCCCTGATAAGGATAGCCTACGTGCTCTTCCCTGCTGACTTCCAGGCGCTGGCTCCCTACATGCTCGGACTGGCCCTGTTGACCATAATCTACGGCGGACTGATGGCTCTCGCCCAGGATGACTTCAAGAGGTTCCTCGCATACTCCAGCGTCTCACAGATGGGTTACCTGCTGATGGGAATAGCCAGCGTGACCGCCCTGGGCATGGCCGGTGCCATACTCCACTACGCCGCCCACGCCGTTGGCAAGGCCCTGCTCTTCGCCACCGCCGGAGTCCTGATAACCCAGCTTCACGGCCTCAGGAGTCTTAGCAAGATGGGAGGACTCGCCCCCAAGATGCCCCTCACCGCCTCCCTCGCCCTGATAGGGTTCATGCACATAACGGGCGTGCCTCCGTCCCTCGGCCTGTGGAGCGAGGTGCTAATACTAGCCGGCGTGGCCAACTTCGCCGTGAAGATAAACCAGTTCATACCGGTGACGTTCTTCCTGCTGATAGGCATAGGGCTCTCCACCGCCTACTCCTTCATCACCATGAGGAGGATATTCTTCGGCAAACCCTCCGAGGCTGCGGAGCACGCTGAGGAGGCTGGAGGAACCCTCCTCGTGCCCATGATAATCATAGCCGCCGTCGGACTCATACTCTTCCTCGTGCCGCAGCTGCTCGTGGATCCGATGGTGAAGGCCCTGGCCGGCCTGCTAGGGTGAACCAGAATGGAGTACGCGTTCCTGACGTGGCAGATCCCCTACATAGGGGCTATCTTGGCGCTGCTGTTGAACAGGGCGGGCAAGGCTAGAGACGTAATCGCCATGCTGGCGATCTTCGGCGCGGCGGTGGCCTCTACCTTCACTCTCCAGGAGGTCCTGGCCTCTGAGGAGGCCATCCACATCTCCTACCCATGGATAAAGTCGCTGGGCGTGACCTTCGGGGTGTACGTGGACTCGCTGGCCGCGGTCATGGCCCTCATAGTGGCGTGGCTGAGCTTCCTCATAGCGGTCTACAGCCTCAAGTACATGGAGGGAGATCCGGGACTCACCAGGTACTGGTTCTTCTTCGACTTCTTCGTCGGGAGCATGCTCCTGCTGATCCTCGCCGATAACCTGGTGCTCATGTTCCTGGGCTGGGAGGGAACGGGACTCGCATCCTACGCGCTGATAGGTCACTGGTACACCGACGAGGATGAGAGGTGCGTGGGCGATATAGGGAGGAAGGCCCTCGGAGTGCCCATGTGGTTCCCGCCGAGCCACAGCGGCCTCAGGGCAATAGTGTTCACTAGGCTCGGTGATGTTGGATTCATAGCCGGGATAGGCGCCATCTACTACTTCACTCACACCTTTTCCATACCCCAGATAGCCCATATGGTGGGGGAGTGGGCCGGTCCCCTCGCCCACGCCGGCCTGCTGTTCCCATTCCTCCTGATATTCTCGCTGGGAGCATTCGCCAAGTCGGCCCAGTTCCCGTTCCACGAGTGGCTCGTCACGGCAATGACCGGTCCCACGTCGGTAAGCGCCCTGATACACGCCGCGACCATGGTGAAGGCTGGTGTCTACTTCCTGCTCAGGTTCTCCCCCATATTCGTGCTCGCCGCCCACGAGATACCGGCGGCAGAGCCCCAAGTACACGCCTTCTTCACGACCGTTGCCCTGATAGGGGGCTTCACCGCGTTCTTCATGGCAACCCAGGCCCTGGTCTCAAGGGAGCTGAAGCTCATACTCGCCTTCTCCACCGCCTCGCAGCTCGGGTACATGTTCCTGGCCCTCGGGGCTGCCGGTCTGATAACCGAGTTCCCGATGGGCTTTCTCGCGGGCTTCTCCCATCTGATGAGTCACGCCATATTCAAGGCAGCCCTCTTCCTCGTGGCCGGCGCCGTGATACACGTGGTCCACTCCAGGTACATAGACGACATGGGCGGCCTCTGGAGGGCCATGAAGTGGTCCTTCTTGGCCATGAGCCTCGCCGCCCTGAGCCTGATGGGAGTACCGCCGTTCATGGGCTTCTGGACGAAGGACACCATAATAGAGGTGGCCAAGGAGTCGGGAGTGTTCCTGGGCTACCTGTTCGGCGTGGTCACGGCTGGTCTAACGGCCTTCTACTCCACTAGGATGGTGATCAGGACATTCCTCTACGAGAAGTCGGAGAACGTCATCCACGCGGAGGAGCACCACCATCTGCACGAGGCCCATCCCCTCATGCTGATCCCCTACCTGACCTTGGCCCTCATATCCCTGCTGGTGGGACTGGTGTGGCCAGTCTACGGTCCGCAGATCCTAGGGGTCATGGTAAGCAACGTCCTCGGAATACACGAGGAGTTCCACCCGCACGTCGAGCTCAACCTGGGACTGCTGGTCACGTCTCTCTCAATGGTGTTTGGAGGCATCCTAGTGGCCGTCGGGCTTTATTACACCGCTGGCGGTAGGAGAGCCCTCAAGTCTATGAGGGAGAACCCGGTGGGCAGGGCGCTGCACGACTTCCTGTACGACAGGTGGTACATAAACTCCATCTACTACATAGTGATAGTGGGTGGATTCGCTTGGCTCTCCCGCGTCATATACAGGTACTTCGACTCGCTCATAGTTGACGGCTTCTACCATCGCTTCATACCGTGGCTGACTGAGAAGCTGAGCGTGCTCGGGTTCAAATACTTCGAGACAGAGGTCATAGACGAGACCTACCACGACAGGATAGTCAGGCTGTTCAGGGCGTTCGGATCCTACGTGAGGAGGCTCCAGACCGGTCTGATAAATCAGTACCTCGTGACCTTCTTCATAGGACTGCTGATAGTGTTGTTCCTGCTGCTGTGGGTGGGATGAAATATGGAAATGGTGATATGGTCGCTGATGGTCCTGCTGGGCGGCGTGGGCCTCGTGGTGCCCACGCTGGACTACCTCAAGGGCACGAAGGTCAGCCCCTACCTGGCCCTGCTGGCCACCGCCCTAGCTATACCGCTGGTGGGTTCGCTGATAGGCAGGAGCGGAACCCTCTTCGACGGTACCATAAGAGTGAGCCCGCTGGCAACGTACCTGGCCCTCGTAGCCACCGTGGGAGCGTTCCTGGTGACCGTGGCGTCCATGGTTCAGGCCAGGAACTGGAGCACATCACCCAGCCTCTACTCCCTCTTGCTGCTGGCCCTGCTGGGAGTGTACTTCGTCCTCTACGTCAACGACGCCTCGGTGCTGGTGGCAGCGTGGGCCCTGGTCGCCGTGGCCTCCTACGTCCTCGTGGGTATAAGGAAGGACGAAGACTCGCTGGAGGCGACTGCCAAGTACGCTCTCATGGGCGTGGCATCGTCGTCCCTCCTCATATTCGGAATAGCGCTGGTGCTGGGGGTCATCAGAACCAGCACGTTCCAGGTGCTGAACAGCGTCCCGCTTGGCGTTAGAACGACCCTACTCCTGGGCATCCTGATGCTGGTAGCGGCCTTCGGGTTCAAGCTGGGGGTCGTCCCCTTCCACGGCTGGCTGCCGGACGTCTACGGGGGAGCCCATCCCCTCATAGTCTCCTTCGTGGCCGGGGTGATAAAGCTCATCAGCATAGGGGCCTTCCTGAGGGTGCTTCAGCCCCTGATCCCGGCCGTCGCAGACGAATGGTTCATCATAATGGCCTTCCTCTCAGTAATCACCATGTTCTACGGCAACCTGGCCGCTCTGGTCCAGAGGAACGTCCAGAGAATGATGGCCTACTCCAGCATCGCGCAGGCGGGCTACTTCCTGATAGCCTTCGCAGCGCTGGCCTACGCCGATTCGAGGAGCGTGGCCCTGCAGGGCATAGGGCTTCACGTCACCACCTACGTCTTGGCCAAGGTGGGCATATTCGTCGGCCTCGCCTACTTTGCCAGGAAGGGCTTTGACCTCACACTTGAAGGCCTGAGCGGCGTGGGGAGGAAGCTCCCGCTCTCCGGCACCTTCATGGCCATACTGGTGCTGAGCCTCATGGGGATGCCGCCCCTCCTCGGGTTCTGGAGCAAGTTCATGTACATCTTCTACTCGGTCATGAACGTGGCACCTTGGCTGGCCTTCCTCGGCATAGTGAACAGCGGGATCTCCGTCGGCTACTACGCACAGGTGATAAGGTACCTCTTCTTCGCCGACCCACCAGAGAGGGAAGTTAGGGAGGTCGAGTCGGACCTGGAGGTGTACGTGCTCACTGTCACCGCCGTGCTCACCGTCCTGCTGGGCCTTGGCCTGGTGGACGCGCTGGTGGCTGCTCTCTCCTGATCCACCCTCTCCTCCCATCTTTCCTTATTTCCCCTTTCCATCGTCACAACGAAACCCGGGGCCAGGTAGGAGCTTGGAGTTAATTTTTTAAATGGTCCTGGCCCTTGGCCGAGGGTATGCATGTACCTTCGGCGTAGAGGAATGTAGGCCTTCTTCCTTGATCTTAGAGAGCGGATCTGTCTACTGGGGATGCAGCAGGAGCGCCCCGGGTGTTCGCGTTCGGTGAGGTCGTCTTCACCACCGGGATGGTGGGCTATCCCGAGGCCCTCAGCGATGCCAGCTACAGGGGACAGATCTTGGTGATGACCAACCCCTTGGTGGGGAACTACGGCGTGCACCTAGACCTGCTCGAATCCGAGGGCGTGCAGGTGACCTCCCTCGTCGTGCACGAGCTCACCGACGCGCCTCACTGGGCATCCCAGATCTCCCTGCAGGAGTGGTTTGACGCCAGCGGGACCCCCATAGTGCAGTGGGTCGACACTAGGGCAGTCACCAAGGAGATCAGGGAGAGGGGAGTCATGAAGGGGGCGGTCGCCGTCTGGAGTTCGGGCGATGCAGTGAACTTGGACTCGGTCTGGAGAGCCATGGAGGAGGCCCCCGGCTACGACGAGGTCGATTATGTCGCGGAGGTCTCGCCGAGGGACCCGGTGGTCGTGAGTCCCTCCAGACCCTTGGTCGCGGTGCTGGACTGCGGCCTCAAACTGGGCATAGTCAGGGAGCTCCTCAAGAGGGGGATGGGGGTGGTGAGGGTTCCCTGCAGGTCTCAGATCGACGACATCTGGGAGTTCGAGCCTGATGCTCTCCTCCTGGGCAATGGACCGGGTAATCCGGAGCACCTCAGGTCCCAGGGGGAGGTGGCGGTGGAGTTAGCATCCGAAGGCCTCGTGACCATGGGGATATGCCTGGGACATCAGCTAATTGCCCTCGGCCTGGGGGCAGAGACCTACAAGATGAAGTACGGTCACAGGGGACAGAACAAGCCGGTGAGGGATCTAAGGACCGGGAGATGCTACGTGACCAGCCAGAATCACGGCTTCGCTGTCAGGAGGGAGAGCCTGAGGGACGCCAACCTGAAGGAGTGGTTCATCAATCCCGACGACTCCACGCTCGAGGGTGCCTACCACGCGGACCTCCCCATAGCCACGACCCAGTTCCACCCGGAGTCCTCCCCGGGCCCGATGGACACCTCCTGGCTATTCGACCTGTTCGCCGAGGCGGTGAGGGAGGGAAGATGGAGACTGTGAGGAAGGTCCTCCTGATAGGATCCGGGGCCATCAAGGTGGCAGAGGCGGCCGAGTTCGACTACAGCGGGAGCCAGGCCATCAAGGCCCTGAAGGAGGAGGGAATAGAGGTCGTGCTGATCAACCCCAACGTGGCCACCATCCAGACGGGAGACATGGCCGACAGGGTGTACCTGCTTCCCGTGAAGCAACGCTTCTTGGTCAGGGTCATAGAAGAGGAGAGACCCGATGCCATCCTTCTGGGATTCGGGGGTCAGACCGCCTTGGATGCGGGGGTGAAGCTGTGGCGCTCCGGAGTCCTCGACAGGTACGGGGTCAGGGTGCTGGGGACCCAGCCGGAGGCAATAGACAGGGCCCTCAACAGGGAGAGGTTCAAGGAGGCCCTGTCGAGCAGGGGTGTGCCAATGCCCCCCAGCATGCACGTCTCCTCCCCCGAGGAGGCAATGAGGGCCGCGGATCTAATAGGCTACCCGGTGATGGTAAGGGTCTCCTACAACTTGGGTGGCAGGGGCTCCTTCATCGCCTGGAGCCCCGGGGAGATGGGGTCCCTGATACTGAGGGCCCTGAAGGCCAGCTCGATAGGAAGCGCCCTGGTGGAGAAGTACCTCGGTGGGTGGAAGGAGATCGAGTTCGAGGTGGTGAGGGACTCGCACGGGAACGTCATAGCCCCGGCTTGCCTGGAGAACGCCGATCCCATGGGTGTCCACACGGGCGAATCTGTGGTTGTGGCCCCTTGCCAGACCCTGACCAACCAGGAGTACCAGATGCTGAGGAGCGCCTCTCTGAGGGTCGCCGAGGCCGTCGGGCTGGTGGGCGAGGGGAACGTCCAGTTCGCCCTTAGGGGGACCGAGTACTACGCGATAGAGATGAACCCCAGGATGTCGAGATCGTCGGCGCTGGCCAGCAAGGCCACCGGCTATCCCCTGGCCTACGTGGCGGCCAAGCTGGCCTTGGGCTACAGGCTCGATGAGATAATCAACAGGGTGACTGGGGTCACCTGCTCCTGCTTCGAGCCCAGCCTCGACTACGTGGTGGTGAAGATACCCAGATGGGACTTGGAGAAGTTCGAGGGAGCCAGCGGGACGATAGGGAGCGAGATGAAGAGCATAGGGGAGGTCATGGCCATAGGAAGGAACCTGGCCGAGGCCCTCCAGAAGGGGCTGAGGATGCTCGGTAAGTTCGACGGCCTTCCGATGGAGGGAGATAGCGAGGAGGCCCTAAAGGCCCTCAGGGAGAGGAGGCCCTACTGGCCGGCATGGGCCTCCATAGCCCTAGCCTCGGGGTTCAGCGTCGAGGATGTTGCAGAGGCCTCGGGCGTGGATCAGTGGTTCATCAGGGAGATAGAGAAGGCGGTGAGGGCCTACGGACGCCTGAGCGCCGATCCGTCCTCCATATTAGTAGCCAAGAGGTACGGCTTCTCCGACGCCCAGATAGCGAGGAAGCTGAGGTTGAGCGAGGATCAGGTCAGGAGAATGAGGATCTCGGCCGGTATAAGGCCTTCAATCAAGCAGATAGACACGCTTGCGGCCGAGTGGCCCGCAGTCACCAACTACCTCTACGTCACCTACGGCGGCAGCGAGGATGACGTCAAGCCCGGGGCCGACGTGCTGGTGGTGGGGGCTGGGGTCTTCAGGATAGGGGTGTCGGTCGAGTTCGACTGGGGCGTCGTGGAGTTCGCCAGGGCGGCCAGGGACTACGTCGACTCGGTGGCCATAATCAACTACAATCCGGAGACCGTATCGACCGACTGGGATGTGGTCGACAGGCTCTACTTCGAGGAGCTCACCTTGGAGAGGCTCCTGGACATATACGAGTTCGAGTCCCCCACGTCCGTGATCACGTTCTTGGGAGGTCAGGTGGCCAACGACTTGGCGGAGCCCCTGGAGTCCAGGGGGGTCAGGATGCTGGGGACCAGCGGCAGCAGCGTGGAGATCGCCGAGAGCAGGCACAGGTTCTCGGAGCTCCTCGACAAGCTGGGGCTCAGGCAACCACCTTGGAGGGAGGTCAGCTCGGTGGACGAGGCCTTGGAGTTCGCCGCGGAGCACGGCTATCCCCTCATGGTGAGACCCTCCCACGTTCTCAGCGGCACCTCCATGTCCCTGGTGAGGGATGAGTCATCCCTGAGGAAGGCCGTGATGGAAGCCCTCTCCACCGGGAGGGGCGTTGTGGTGTCCAGATTCGTGAGGGGGCCCGAGGCCGAGATAGACGGGGTTGCGGATGGGGAGAGTGCCGTGGGCGTCGTGATAAGGCACGTGGAACCGGCTGGCATACACTCAGGCGATTCAACCATGGTCCTCCCCTCCGGCCAGCAGGTCCCCGCCGGGAAGATGAAGGAGGCGGCCCTAAGGCTGGTGAGGGCCCTGCAGATCAGGGGACCCTTCAACCTGCAGTTCGTCATCGAGGGAGACGAGGTCTACATACTGGAGCTGAACCTCAGGGCGTCAAGATCCATGCCCTTCTCCAGCAAGGCCTCGGGGGTGAACTTGGCCAGGGCCGCCGCCAAGGTGATATTCGAGGGATCCCTTGGGGTGGATGGGTTCTACGAGCCCTCCCTGTCCCACTACGCCGTGAAATCACCCCAGTTCTCCTGGTCTCAGCTCAGGGGTGCCTACCCATACCTAGGCGTGGAGATGAGGTCCACCGGCGAGGTAGCGTCCATGGACAGGTCGTACGAGGCCGCACTCCTCAAGTCATGGCTGTCCGCCAGCCCCAACAGGGTCCCTGAGAGGGGGGTTCTCGTGGGGTACGAGGGAGATGCCGTCGAGTCCGTAAAAATGAGAGAAGCAGCGGATGCTCTGGCATCCATGCTCGACATCTGGTGGCTCTCTGATGTGGGGCCGGAGAGGGCCGTGGACCTGCTGAAGACCGGTCAGGCGGACCTGGTCATGGCCACGGGGTACGCACCCCAAGTGGACTACCAGGTGAGGAGGACTGCCGCCGATTTGAACATCCCCCTAATCCTCAACTCCGACCTGGCGGCTGAGCTGGCCAGGGCGCTGACCACAGTGAACCTCGATGAGGTGGAGGTGAGGCCCATGTCCTCCTACGCCACCGGGTACCGCCGTCCCGGGCTGCTCAGGAGGGTCCCGTGATACCCGGCACCTTCTTCTCAGCATTCCTCCCCCTCAATCCCCTCACCCTCACCTCCTCCTTCCCATACGCAACTCTTTCATCCCGCCAATCTTTAAGAGCCCTGCCGGTTCCCACCCCCCTGGGACAGGCCAGGGCGGGGTGGTGCATCTGTACCTCCCGTGGAGCCGGGTCTCCGACTTCGTGTGCCTGGCGTGCGGCCTGTGCTGCTACCACTTCCGCGTTCCCCTGAAGCCCCACGAGGCCCTCTCAATAGCCAGAACCTTCGGCCCGGAGTTCGTGACGTCCATCGCTGGGAGGCAGTACATAAGCAAGGATAGCGGCGAGCCCTGTCCCTTCCTCGTCAGGGAGAATGGAGCTTACCTGTGCCTCCTTCAGGGCCTGGGAATGAAACCCTCCGCCTGCAAGGTCTGGCCCTTCATAATATACAGGAGGCCCGAGCATGGGAGGGCGGAGGAGGCCTACTACTCCCACAGGCTGGGAAGCTTCTACGTGTACGTCGATCAGAGGTGCCCGGGGATCAGACCTGGCAGGCCGACCCCCAAGCTCATCAGGACCATCGACGAGGCCATAGAGGTCTGGATGGGGATGCGGGGGAATCAGATCTACACCACCGCGTCTCTGACGGGCAGGATCCGGGCCTCGGCCATCGGCCTTACCACCAGAAGGGCATTGGGAAAAGCCTAATGAACTCACCGCATCCTGGATGAGCTAGATGCACGCGAAGAGGTTCAAGTAGGCCTCGGTGCTGAGCTCTATGACCCTTCCCTCATCCACGTGGGTCACCAGCACGCCGTTTAGCCTGGACCTCCTCAGCACGTCTACCGGGATGGGAGGATTTGTGTAGTACCTGTCCAGGAGCTCCTTCCACTTCATCAGCTCTATCTCCGACCTGGCGTGCGGAGGGGCTAGCAGGAAGGAGGGTATCTCCATCAGGTAGGTTGGGGGAGCGGCCAGGTAGAACCTGTCGGCCAGCTGGCTGTACCTGGCTATCTTGCTGGCTACCTCGCCCTGCAGAAGCTGCCCGGATCCAGGGCGTGATCGGGGGGAACGAAACCCGTTTCCACCTCCACGATCACCCTGTCGCCGCCCGTGCCCATGACGTCGCATCTGAGATCTCCCACCTCAACCTCCACGTCGACGAGATAACCCCTCATCATCAAGTGAGCGGCCACCACGAGCTCCATGGCCGAGTGATTTATCTTGACGGCGCCCGACATGTAAAGCTCCGTTAGCCCGTCGATGAGGGGTTGGAGCCTGCTCGCGGGCAGGCGTTCCCCGGCCCTCCTCTCAATCCTCCTGGCCAGCATCTCCAAGTCCGACCTGAACCTCCGGGTATCGGGCACCGGCCCCATGACCAGGACTAACCTATCTTATTTCACTGGACAGCTCCCCATACGTCCCTCCTCCGTTTACCGGACCCGCCGGGGTGGGGGGTCAGGATCATAAGGTTTCGCCTCCCATTGGAGGCGCATGCTGGCGGCCATGCTGTCCTCCAAGTGGAGGGGATCGGTCAGGCTCACCGAGGTGCCCGATCCAGAGCCGGGACCGGGCTGGGTCAGGCTGAGGGTGAGGCGGGTCGGGATATGCGGGACGGACAAGGCCCTCTACTCGGGCAGCTATCCCCTGAAGAAGGATCCCCTGATCCCGGGACACGAGATCCTCGGCATCGTTGACTCGGTCGGGGACGGGGTGGAGGAGGATCTGATCGGGATGAGGGCCACCACCGAGATAAACGTGAGCTGCGGGGAATGCTGGTTCTGCAGGCACGGCATGAGGACCCACTGTCCCCACAGGAAGGCCCTGGGCATATCAGCCGATGGTGGAATGGCTGAGTTCGTCCTCACTCCCCGGGAGAACTTGTGGAACGTGGAGGGGCTCACCGACGTTCAGGCGGCCTTCGTGGAACCCCTTGCTGCTGTGGTTGAGATGCTGAGGATGGCCCCTCCTGAGGGGGAGAACTTCCTGGTGCTGGGGGCGGGGACAATAGGCCTCCTGGCGGCTCAGCTTCTACCTAACTCCTTGGTGGTGGCGAGGGACGGCTCCCCTAAGGAGGAGGTGGTCAGGAGGCTGGGCCTGAACTTCCTCCCCCTGAGTGAGCTGGATGATGCGCTGACCCGAACCCCGGAGGGCCAGGGATTCGATTACGTCGTCGAGGCGACCGGCAGTCCCTCGGGACTCGAGACCGCAATCAGATCCGTGAGGCCCCGGGGCACGGTCGCGGCCAAGTCCACCCACGGGGCTCCGGTCCGGCTGGACTACACCGATGTCGTGGTGAGGGAGATAAGGATAGTGGGGAGCAGGTGCGGTCCCTTCGGGGAGGCAATATCTCTCCTCAGGGACGGAGTCGTGAGGGTGGAACCCCTGCTCACCTCAGAGTACCCCCTGACGGAGGTGGTTGAGGCCTTCCGGGCCTCCAAGAGCAGGGACCAGATCAAGGTCCACGTCATCCCCTGATCCCCACAGCGGGGCCGCCAGGTGATCTCCCAGCAGGGCCATCGAGCCCCGCGGCTCCTCCCGATGGGGCGGGAGCCGTTCATCTTTTTAATATTCAGCTGGGAACCAGGCGCATGGAGATGCGCATGAGGAGGGGGATTTCCAAGACCGCCCTGGGACTGGTTTTCCTCCTTGTGGGCATACTCGTCGGGGCGGCCATAGGCCTATCCTCCCCGGGAAAGACCGTCACAACCACGGTGACCCAGAGCAGGGTCGTGACCGTCACGAGGACGGTTTCAGCCCCGGCCCAGCAGACCGAGACGGGGACCCAGACCGCCAAGAAGTTCAAGGTGCTGGTCCTGTTCGACGTGGGGGGAAGGGGTGACCTGAGCTTCAACGACATGGCCTGGCTCGGAGCCGAGAGGGCCAAGAAGGAGCTGGGCGTCGACGTGTCCTACCTCACACCCAAGAGCCTGGCGGACATGAAGCCCCTGCTGGAGGATCTGTCCAGGAGGGGTGAGTACGATCTCATAGTCCTGGTCGGGTTCCTGTGGACCAGCCCGCTCAACGAGACCGCGGGTAAGTTCCCCAACCAGAAGTACGCCCTGATAGACTCGACCACCGGTAAGGTCAGGCCCAACGAGATGGACATCCTCTTCAGGGAGCAGGAGGTCTCCTCCCTGGTGGGGATAATAGCGGCCGGCATGGCCCACGAGCTCGGGACCGACAAGGTCGGCGCGCTGGTGGGGATGGACATACCCCCTCTGTGGAGGTTCCAGGTGGGTTACTACTTCGGGGCCAAGTACTACGAGAAGATGACGGGCAGAAAGACGGACGTGGTCTGGACCATAACCGGCACCTTCACCGATCCCGCCACTGGCAAGCAGTACACCGAGCAGATGCTGAAGCAGGGAGTCAGGGTGATCTACGGCCTCGCCGGGGCCACGCACCTCGGCGCCTTCCAGGCGGTCAAGGAGTGGGAGAAGGAGCACAAGGAGCCCGCCTTCGCCATAGGGCAGGACGCGTCCCAGGAGTGGATAGATCCCTATCACATACCCATAAGCGGCAGGAAGCGCGTTGACGTGGCGGTGTTCAGCGCCATAGAGAGCGTCGTCAAGGGGACATGGAAGGGAGGCATAATAACCCTAGGCCTCAAGGAGGGAGGCGTTGGCATAGCGACGCTTGACGAGGTCAAGTGGTTCGCGGAGCAGGCCTACAAGGTGGGCAAGTTGAAGGGAATGACCCCGGACGATGTCGTCAGAGTCGTGAAGCAGCTCAGACAGAAGTACATAAAGCCAGAGGTCTGGGCGCTGGTCAAGCAGCTGGAGGACAAGATAAAGAACGGTGAGATCCAGTTCAAGAGTCCGATGAGCGTCAAGGAGAGGGATTCCATAATAAAGGCCCTGGAGAACGGAGATCTCAACGCCGCGCTCTCCAAGGGAAGAGTCGGCTGAGCTCATTCCCTCCCCCCTCCAACCAACCCATTTTTCGGGCGATTCCAATGGCCGAGGCCGTGGGATTCGAGGAAATTCACAAGATCTACCCGGACGGGAACGCGGCCCTGAGGGGAGTCACATTCTCCGTGGAGAGCGGCGAGATACACGGCATACTGGGGGAGAACGGGGCGGGTAAGACCACCCTCATGAGAATCCTCTACGGCGAGATAAAGCCCACCGCCGGCAAGATCAGGGTGTTCGGGAGGGAGATGAGGTTCTCCGGTCCATGGGACGCGATAAGGGCAGGTATCGGGATGGTATACCAGAGATTCTCTCTTATAGGGGGCTTCACCGTCTCGGAGAACCTGGTTCTCTCGGCGCTCCCCTTGGGCATGGGCGCCTCCGAGGTGATATCCAGGGCAGGCGACGTCATGTCGGAGACCGGCCTGAGGGTTAGCCTGGATGCCAGGGTGGAGGACCTGCCCGTGGGCGAGAGGCAGAGGGTCGAGATAATAAAGGCCCTGGTGAGGAAGGCCAGGATCCTCGTTCTGGACGAGCCCACCTCGGTCCTAACCCCGCTCGAGGTCAGGGAGCTCTTCAAGGTCCTGAGGAGGCTGAGGGACGAGGGAATGACCATTCTCTTCATAACCCACAAGCTGAGGGAGGTGAAGGCCATCACCGACAGGGTCACGGTGCTCAGGAGGGGAAGGGTGGTCGGGACGGTCAGGACCGATCGGGTGACCGAGCTGGACCTGGCCAGGATGATGGTGGGCAGGGAGGTCCTGTTCTCCCTCAAGAGATCGGACAGGGAGCCGGGAGATCCCCTGCTGGAGATCAGGGACCTGAGGGTTCCCGGCGAGGGATCGAGGGAGGTGAGGGGGGTATCCCTGACGGTAAGGTCCGGTGAGATCCTCGGGATAGCCGGCGTGCAGGGAAACGGGCAGAGGGAGCTGGTGGAGGCAATAGCTGGCATGAGGAGGGTTGCCGGGGGGAGGGTAATCTTGAGGGGTGAGGACGTGACAAACCTGCCCCCATCTGAGATCTACAGGAGGGGCCTGGCCTACATACCTGACATGAGGAGCACTGGCCTGGTCATGGACTTGGACCTGGTGAGCAACCTGCTGCTGACCAGGCTCGAGGAGTTCTCACCGGGCGGGCTCATAAGGTGGGGGAGGGCGTCGGAGGAGACCAGGAGGGTGATGAGGAGGTTCAACGTGGTCGCCGCCAGCGTCAGAACCCCTGCCGGGAGGCTCAGCGGAGGGAACCAGCAGAAGTTCATGCTTGGCAGGGAGATATCCAGGGAGCCCGATGTGATCGTCGCGGCAGAGCCCACCCAGGGCCTGGATGTGGGAGCGACGGAGTACGTCAGGCGGGTGCTGATGGAGCTCAGGGACTCGGGCAAGGCCGTCATGGTGGTCTCCACCGACCTGGACGAGATAATGCAGCTGAGCGATCGCGTGGCGGTGATGTACGAGGGCAGGATAATAGCTCAGGGACCGGCTAGGGAGTTCGACGCCGACAGGCTCGGCCTCCTGATGGGGGGTGTTGAGATTGCCTGAGCTGTCCCTGGAGGAGTACGCCCAGGTGGCCCTGGAGAGAGCCGGATCGGTGGCGGCCGGCCTGCTTGTGGCCGCCCTCGTGCTGGCCCTGACGGGCTACGACCCTTGGAGGGGTCTCTACATCATGATGGTCGGGGGGCTGGGGGATCCCGACTACCTGCTGAGCAGGGCATCACTGATAGTCCTGACAGGCCTGGCCTTCGCCATCCCCATGCTCGCGTCGGCCTTCAACATAGGAGGTGAGGGTCAGATGTATGTTGGGGGAATAGCGGCCCTGATAACGTCGCTAACCACGGGCAGTGCCTACCTCTCCCTCCTGGCG
>JALWYH010000127.1 GCA_027078475.1 Thermoproteota archaeon | reverse complement strand
AGGGAGCTCGATCACCCCCACCCCCAAGCCAGATCGGGATACCCTAGCCTGGAGCAGGAGG
Source organism: Thermoproteota archaeon (assembly GCA_027078475.1). Lineage (GTDB taxonomy): Archaea > Korarchaeota > Korarchaeia > Korarchaeales > Korarchaeaceae > Korarchaeum. Next base: position 10,442 of record JALWYH010000127.1, on the reverse strand, counting down.
AAGATGACGACGGCCAGGGCCATGAAGAGCAGAAGAAGTGAGAGACCTGCCCTGATCATTCAAACGACCTCGTCACGTCCCGGGTCCCACATAAAAGGCTGGCGCCTCGTCAACCTTAAATTGGTCCTCCAAGACGATGGCCCCATGACAGGTGACCTCCTTTGGCCCCTTCGAGGGTGGTAATCGCATGCCACCGCAGGAGTTCAGAGTGACGCCCTGGGAAGTCGAGGGGCTGGTGGACTACGACCGCCTGATAAGGGAGTTCGGCACGAAGCCCCTGACTGAGGACCTCATCGAGAAGACGAGGGAGCTGACCGGGAGTGAGCTGCCGCTCTTCCTCAGGAGGAGGTTCTTCTTCTCCCACAGGGACTACGACCTGGTGCTGAGGGACTACGAGGAGGGTAGGGGCTTCTTCCTCTACACAGGGAGGGGTCCCTCGGGCCCCATGCACATAGGCCACATAATCCCCTTCTACATGACGAGGTGGTTCCAGGAGAAGTTCAACGTGAACCTCTACATACAGGTGACGGACGACGAGAAGTTCGTGTTCAAGCCGGAGCTGAGCTTCGAGGACACGAAGAGGTGGGCCTACGAAAACATCCTGGACATAGCAGCGGTGGGCTTCGACCCAGACAGGACCTTCATCTTCCAGGACAGCGAGTACACGAAGATATACGAGATGGCCGTCCCCATCTCCAAGAAGATAACCTTCTCCACCGCTAAGGCCGTCTTCGGTTTCACCGAGAGCAGCAAGATAGGTATGATCTTCTTCCCCGCAATTCAGGCAGCCCCGACCTTCTTCGAGAGGAGGAGGTGCCTGATTCCCGCTGCCATCGACCAGGACCCCTACTGGAGGATACAGAGGGACGTGGCCGAGAGCCTCGGCTACTACAAGACTGCGGCGATACACGGGAAGTTCTTCCCACCCCTCACCGGGCTCTCGGGCAAGATGAGCGCCAGCATGCCCGAGACGGCCATCTACCTGACGGACGATCCCGAGACCGTGAGGAAGAAAATATGGAAGTTCGCTCTAACCGGCGGGCAGGCCACGGTTCAGGAGCAGAGGGAGAAGGGAGGGAACCCGGACAAGTGCGTGGTCTTCAAGTGGTTGGAGATGTTCTTCGAGCCCGATGACGAGAAGCTGCTGCAGAGGTACGAGGACTGCAAGTCCGGCAAGCTACTGTGTGGAGAGTGCAAGAACTACCTCATAGAGAGGGTCCAGAGCTTCCTGAAGGAGCATCAGGAGAGGAGAAAGAGGGCTAAGCCGCTAGTGAGGCAGTTCAAGTACACGGGGAAGCTGGCCAGGGAGATGTGGGACCGTTCCATACCCAAGGAGCTGAAATCGCAGGTTTGAACGCTTGATTCTGCCGTAATTCACCCTTAGATGCGCTCGGCGTGGATGCGACCTACCGGCGATCTCCAGCAGAATGTAGGCGCGCCGTCACGATGACCCAGCTCGATCGATACAGGAGCTGTTCCCAGTTCGGGCACCGCAATTCCGCGTGAATACCCCACGGTGAGAAGACGGTGAACAGTCCTGCCAGGAATGGCCTAAAGAGCACACATGAGAGATACTTTCGGGTCACAATGCTCTCTGACTCCTATCTACCTTCATGGGATTCTAGTCTGTACCATCGGATTGAACCACTTGACTCTGGTGATACGGTTGATGAGTAGGGGGATCGGGAGAGTCGGGGTCAGGGATCACCACCTGTACTGCCAGAGGGTGTGGAGCACGCCAGCGAAGTAGAAACATGCAGTTGGGGCCTAGACGAAGTAGATCTTAGGAGATAGACCATCTGCTAGCTCTGAAGGAGCCCTGAATGGACGATGTAATCCTCCCTTCGCCGTTTCCCTGCCCTGACATGCCTGAAGAAGTCTCCCCCTCCGCTTCGCAGTCTGACCTCTAGAAATCCCCCTAGTCGAGCATTATAGTGCTACGAGGGGCCTTGTGCACGGCGTATCTCCCAATCGCTACTAGGTAGGTTAGCGAGCTGGCTAGGGTGGCTATTACCGTGAAGACCAGAAATGCTACGGTAAGGGAGGGATCCACGGACCTGACCATCAGAGGCAGGAGCATTCTCTCCGATATTTCAAGAGCTATCAGGCCAGATAGACGCTCTCCGATAATTATCCCTTGGATTAATCCCAAAATAGTCACGGAAACCCATCCCAGAGAGATTCTCTCGACGGACATCTTCCAGTCCAGGCCCATAATCGATAAGAGGGCGAGTTCGAACTTCAGGCCTCGGATGAGGACGAGGGATAAGAGGGGAAGGATTATCGCGTTCATCATTACTCCCAAGATCCAGAGGGAGCTTGAGACCCTCTCTGCCCTGCTCCTGAGCTCGGAGACCCCCCCTCCATAGCAGAGTCGCGGGGACTAGGTAGAGCTTGTTTCTCTTCACCAGTTCCATGCTGTTTACCTTTGCTAGGGCCCTACTTACGTTCCTCGGATCACCTATGGCTAAGAGGTTCAGGGAAGTCAGCCGGTCCGTATCCCCGATGAGCGATCTCAAACCCCTCTCGGTCACCATCATCGTCGTGTTCACCGACAGGGAGCCCGTGAGGTGAAGAAAAGAATCCTCTCCAATGACACCGACTAGTTTACAAGATCTCCTCATCTCCCTCCTTCCAATTCCGTCCGTGTCGTGGGAGTAAATGATCATCCTCAGGGGGATCTCTGCTCCTAGTTCAAATCCCATTTCCCTTAAGATGGAGTACACCGACTTGGAAACAGCGCACTCCACCTCGCCTCTTGGATACTTCCCCCTGATGATGGCCGGAAGGAACTCCTTGGGGAGGTCTTGTGGAATCCCCACCAGGTCCACTACTATCTGAAGGCCGAGTTCAGCCTCTCTTTTCACTACACTTTCGATTACACTTTCATTATATCCCCTGATGGCGAGTTCCTTCCTAATTCGCTCTATTCTTTCCTCTACCACCTCCTTAAGGTGGGGCGGTAGCTCATCGAGGGGGCGGTATATAGAAACACCGATCATGGAGAGGCGATACTCATACACTTCGAAGCCATTGGATCTAAGTATGTTAGCGACCTCCTCCATGATATGATTGCGCCATTCCAGATATTCCAATATTGATATCCCTCTTTTTTGAAGAGATTCATCCATTTCCGTGTTCCCGCTCCTCATTATTATCACAGTTCCTCTGTAAACAGCGTAGAATCTTTCACTAGACGCTTCGAGAACGTGGGATAGGGAGATAGGGAGATTGATGTGTAAGATAGTGTTCCTATTAAAGTTACTAAAAGAAGAAATATTAAGAGATTCTTCGCGCTAATCTTGAAGATAATCTTAGTTCCAGGTACCGCATATCTCATAGTACACATCTATCCCGTAGAAGAGGTCCTTATTCTCCAAGTGCACTATGAGAATAAGGATCTCCGAACTGGGACCACAGCTTGTGCGATACAAGGGGAGCGGCAAACAACTCGTGGGCGTAGGCGTTTAGAGGGTGGCCAGAAACACTCTTTATCTGTATCTTATGCTGTAAGGGGTTCGCGTATATATGGTAAAAGCCGTAACAGCCATGCATGGTGTCCGGCTCTATGTCCGGGGGAGCCACTGCCTTTATCGCGGAAATTAATGGTATTAGCAACAGTACTAAGGAACTTAGAGCTATTATCCTCTTTAGAATGCTTACCATCTCCTTAATGTATACCTCCATATTTTTATATAAAGATTGCACATATCCTTATTCTCTGCCAATAATAATCATTTTATCTCAATGTTGCTGAAAAATTCAAGTCAGGATCCGGTGGAGCGAATATGTACGATATACTGGCTGAATGGACGAGATATGAGTGGGTGCCTCTCACGCGTTTATCAGTAACGGGTCCGAGGTGGAGTGTACAATCCCCCTAGATGTTCTGGTCGAATGAGTTTCCCTTAGCCCCTTAAGGCATATCACTGGGGAGAACTCAGGTGACACATCTCACCTTATCTACAGCCACATTGGACCGGCAATCCTGGCTCATGACCGTCAACTGGGGGATCGGCCGTATCGAGCGAGTCCTCCCAGCCTCGGAGCATCCTAGTGGAGGAGACTCGAGTGGACGCGAATACTCGTGGACCGATGCACTCGCATCATCTCCAAACTCAATCAGTACTCCTTCCCTATCACGAGCTCTATGTCCCTCTCCCTAGCCCTCTTCCTCAGCTCCCTGGCTACATCCTTCCTGGTGGTCTCCACCACTAGGATCTTCCTAGGCTCCCTTCCGTAGACCTCCCTCACCTTGCTGGCCTTCCTGAGCAGCTTGTCCACTTCGGCAGCCGATTCGGCGTGAGCCGTCACCTCTCCCACTATGAGAGGCTCCTCCAAGAATATGTCTATCTCCTCCCCATCCACGACGGCCCTCCTCAATTCGCTGCCCTCCGGTATCTCACCGGCCCTGATCATCCTATCCGTCAGAAATCTCCTAACGAATTCTTCAAAGGTTATTCCGGCGAACTTGCTGAGCTCACTGAAGGCGTAGAATATTGAGGCGCTGAGCCTCTCATACATCCTCTCCATTCCCTTCTCCAAGCTCCTCTGCTGTACCTGCATCTCCTTTATCGTTGCCAGCATCTCGTTGAAGTCCTCCCTGATCTTGATCTGCTCCTCCTTGAGGTCCCTGATCTCCTGCCAGATCCTCTTCTGCTCCTCCTTTATGCCCCTGATCTCCTCCTTTATGCCCTTAATCTCCTGCCATATCTTGATCTGCTCCTCCTTGAGGTCCCTGATCTCCTGCCAGATCCTCTTCTGCTCCTCCGCAATCTTGCTGAGCTGTTCGACCATCTTGGATATCTGATAAGATACGGTGAGCTCAGGTTCTATGTACTCTATTAGCTTCCTAGCTAGGCTCCTGGCCAGCCTTGGGTTCCTTTCAAGTTCCTTCGAGAGTTCCTCCAAGAGGGACATCACCTCATAGAGGGTAGGGGCAATAAATCCTTTCCCCCTCGCGAGGGGAGGATAGGGCTTCATCCCAACAAGTCCTGGATGGGGGCCTCAGCCAACGATCCCTATGCGGGGCACGTTAGAGCCCCCCAAGATGTTCAGTGAGCGCAAGCTAGGTGGCCAAAGGCAACGAGCTCGGAACCCGCGAAGGGCTCGTGGCAGGATGATCCAACTCCTTCATATGAGCGGGGGTATTCCGCTGGCTCTGAGCCACTCCCTCACTGCGAGACGGCTGGCGCCTCTGCGCCCCCCGCCAACCGGTCTGGCCTCCCGTTCATTTTTAAGCGCATCTAGCTGAATCCGGCCTAGTCTGAGGTCCCAGCCCCCGCACATGCGGATTCTGGACAGCACACGTAATCCGTCCCTTTCAATGGGTCATATACCAAGATGAAGGTGGGAATTCGATCCGAACGGGGCTGCAGCACGCTCGGGAGGTCTTAGATGCGATCACAGGGGGCCGCTCTGGCACTCGACGCTCAGCCCAGCAGATCGAAGATCAGGTAGGAGAGGAGCAGGAATACTAGGAACGCTCTGAGAAGCTCTTCTCCCTCTCCATCCTCATAGTCTATCGAGAAGATGTAAAGGAGCCACGATGCTGAGCCCATAGCTATCAGGAGGGTGCTGAGGATACTTCCCAGTGGAACCCAGGGGAAGAGGCCGGGACGCTCCCACGCCAACCTGCCCACAGCCACCCCTACGGACACCAGAAAGGAGCCCACGAAGGGGAGCCACCTCCGCACCCGATCCCCCCGAATAGTGGTGATACCGTAATAAGGATCTCAGTACTGGGGATGGGGATGCCCATCAAGGCCATAATACTCGACTTGGATCAGACCCTGCTGCACACCCTGCACAGGTTCCACGCAGTTTTCAGCGAGATGGTCGGTGGTCTGGACTGGGAGGAGTTTCTGAAGCTCTTCAGGGAGGACAGGCTCGACGAGCTCGTGGAGGGCGACAGGGCCGAGTTCTGGGAGGAGTTCACCAGGAGGTTCTCCAGGACGAGGCACCCCGAGGACAGGCCCATCGAAGGGGCCAGGGAGGTGCTGGAGAGGCTGTCGAGGAGGTACCTCATAGTCGTCACCACCGGCAGGAGGGTGCCCCCGGAGGAGGTCTGGAGGGAGCTGGAGGAATTCGGCCTCGCCCCCTACGTTCACGAGGTCCAAACTCTGCTCGGGCACGACGGCGTTTGGCACAGGGATGCCCTCCTCAGGAGGATACTGGAGGAGCACGGCCTGTCACCGGAGGAGGCGATATTCGTCGGGGATTACTGGGTGGACATGGACTCGGCCAGGAGGGCCGGGGTGAGGGCGGTGGCGGTGAGGACCGGGCTGGAGCCCGACGATAGGTTGATGGAGCACGGGGCCCTCAGGGTGATTGACGGCATATGGGAGCTGGAGAAGGTCCTTAGGGAGCTGACGTGACTTGTCCAACAGACATGGATCCATTCAGGTAGCCAGAGATGCATTGGCGGATAGAGGAGACCTTCTTCTCTCCCGATGTAAATTCACGGACGGCTTCGCGCCGGCCTCGTGTACCTCCCCCTTCTCCATGGACTTCGGCCAATGCAGCGTGCTACCTAGGTGTGCTTGGCCGGATGCGACCTGCCGGCCATCTCCAGCAGAGCGTAGGTGAGCGCCACCACCGCGGCCACCTCGAATGCGATGAGCGCGACCGCCAGCCCCGACATCCCGGGTTGAGCGTGAATACCCAATCCCCGGGTGAGATGCTCGGTGATAAGCTCTGACAGGACCACGCCCGAGGGCAAGCCGATGGAGGCCCCAGGACTGCACGCGGGCGTATCGGAGTTCTACGTGAGGAAGGGCGGGAGGCTGACCTACACCATGATACACGAGCGGGCCGAGACCACTCACGTCAGGCCCAGGACCGCCGTCGTGGTGGAGGAGGGTGGGGAGTACATCAGCCACTACATCAACCTCACCCCCACGGCCAGCCTTCAGACCGATCCCAAGGTGTACCTGGTGGGCGAGGGGGCCAGGGCCCACCTGTCATCCGTGATAGTCTCGAAGAGTTCCTCCCTGATGGACGTCGGCGGGACGGTTCACCTGAGAGCCCCTGAGACCTCGGCGGAGATCGTCTCCAAGGCCATCACCAAGGACAGGGCCCGGGTCATCACCAGATCGCTGATCTCGGCCGAGGCCCCGCGAACGAGGGGGCACATAGAGTACGACGGCCTCCTCCTGTCCGGGGAATCGAGGATACTCACCACTCCCTCACTGGACGCCTGGGTGGACGACGTCCAGCTCTCCCACGAGGCAGCCGTGGGCAGGCTGGGGGAGGACCAGATCTACTACCTGATGACCAAGGGCTTCACAGAGGAGGAGGCGACGACATGCTGGTGAGGTGGTTCATGAAGGTCCGAATCGAGGGGCTTCCGGAGCAGCTGAGGAGGCAGATAGAGGCGGCCATGGACATGGCGGCGACAGGGCTTTAGCCAAATAGGTCCGCCTCACGCCCTGAGACACATCCTCCCATCTACACCGTCCTAACTAGGGTCTCTCACAATCTCGAAGCCCCCGAGGAGCTGAGATAGCAGGTCTGAAGGTGCTGGCGAGGGGACCCCACGGTACGAAGCTCCCGTCGCGGTCGAGAAGCCCGTGATAATTGTGATCGAGACCTTCCTGTGCCGTCAACTTAAATCCGCCCTCACGCTTTGAGCACCGGTGTGAGGGCCCGATCTCCGCTCCAGTCTTTTCCGCATGTAGTGCCCTATGATAGCGCGTTACTGTGATCCAGCACCTTAGCCATCTCCCCGGCTCCTTGGTTCGATCAGGATACCGCGACGCTCATGACTTCACCCTGCGCACGGGCTTTAATGAAAGCTAAGCTTAAGAGGTAGCTCTTCTCCACTCCAGCGATGAAAAGGAGGATCCTCATAAAGGGGGACAGGGTACAGGACGTCGGGTACAGGCTCTTCCTCCTTGAAGCTGCTGAGCAGCTGGGGCTCAAGGGCTTCCAGGCCAGGAACGTTGGAAAGCACGTTGAGTGCTTGGTGGAGGGTGATGAGGAGGCTATGAAGGACTTCCTAGACTTCGTTAGGACCAATTACCCGGAGATGGCTTCAGTAAGCGAGATAGTGGACGAGGAGTACGGGGGCAGGGTCATGTCCGTTGAGGGGTTTTACAGGCTGTTCAGCCTGCAGCAGCTGGTCAAGATAGTCAATGCAGGGGTGAAGATGCTGGATAAGCAGGATAGTATGCTGGAGAAGCAAGATGAGATGTTGAAGAAGCAGGAGGAGACCATCAGTGAGATCAGGGCCCTGAGGCAGGATCTCAAGTCCTGGATGGAGGAGAGATTCTCCAAGATAGAGAGGGAGATAGAGGAGATAAAGGCCAGGATAGGGATGAGCTGATGGGGTAACGACGTACAGCTAGGTCGATGCGATACAACTTAGTGGCTGAGGAATGGAGGATCGAATCGGCATCCGCGCATGCGATGACCTCGCCCACTAGCTGGGCACGAACTCCCTCAAGGCGAGCGCCTTGTTACCGGTGTTCTCCCTACTGATCACCGTCGGGCGAACTAGGTACCTTCGCAGGATGTCGGCGATTCCGTCCATCGAGCCGTCATAAACCACGATCATCCTGCCCGGCCTGACCATCTGGGGGTACCAGATCTACTACCCGATCATCGATGGCTCATCGGAGAAGAGGCGACGACATGCTGGTGATGGAGTTCATGAAGGTCCGAATCGAGGAGCTTCCGGAGCAGCTGAGGAGGCGGATAGAGGTGGCAATGACCTGGCAGGACTGTGAGAGGGTTGATCGGCCGCCTCAGTGGAGCGCGCTCTAGGTAGGAGTCCCACTCCGGCCACGATCATACGACCGGAAGCGAGTACCTGATCCTGATCCCCTCGAAGTCCTCCCTCAGCAGCTTCATGGCCCGGGGAAGATGCTCCATTATGTCACCGGCGGTCATCCCATCCTCGCCCCTCTCGCCGGCGGCAAGATCCCCAGCCAGGCCGTGGACGAATACCCCCATCCTCACCGCCTCGCCCATCTCGAACCCTATCCCGTACATCGCCGCTATGGTGCCGGTCAGCACGTCCCCGGAGCCGGCCGTCGCCATCCCCGGATTCCCGGTCATGTTCACGTACACCCTGCCGTCGGGGAAGGCGACGATGCTGTGGGCTCCCTTCAGCACCAAGTAGGCGTTGTACTCGCTGGCGAACCTCCTGGCCACGCCCACCTTGTCCGAGTCTATCTCCGCAACGCTCAGACCGGTAAGGCGGGACATCTCCCCCAGGTGGGGGGTCAGCACGGTTGGCGCGGTCCTGCCCTTCAGGACCCCCAAGTCCTTAGAGATGGCGGTGAGCCCGTCCCCGTCTATTATGACGGGCCTGTCCACCCGCGATGCGAGCCTCCTTATCAGCTCCTGGGTCTCCTCGTTGAGGGAGGTGCCCGGGCCCAGCGCCACCACGTCAATGTCGTACCTCCCTATCACCTCCAGTATGTAGTCCTCGTTTTCCATGGCGATGGACCCCGCCTCGGTCTCCCTGAGCGGTATGTAAACGACCTCGCTGGCCCTCGATGCCACGTGGGGTATGATCGACTCCGGAGCTGCGAGCCTGGAGTAACCGCCCCCCGCCCTGAGGAAGGACATGGCCGTGAAGTAGGGGGCCCCGTAGTAGTTCCTGGCCCCCGCGACGGTCAGCAGCTTCCCGAAGGTGCCCTTGTGCCCCCACTTCACCCTCTCAGGCGGGGGCAGGGGATCGTTGAGCTCGGTCCTCAGGTGCGAGTACATCTCCGGCGGGAAGGATATGTGACAGACGTGCAGCCTGCCGCAGTAATCGTAACCGGGGTAGAGTATGTTACCCAGCTTGGGCAGGCCGAATGTGACCGTGTAATCGGCCCTGACCGCGACCCCGTACACCCTGCCGTCGTTCCCACCTATTCCCGAGGGGATGTCGACCGCGAACACCACCTTTCCCGAGGAGTTTATCGCCTCTATGGCATCCCTGTATATCCCCCCGACCTCCCTGGTCAGGCCGGTTCCGAAGATCCCGTCGACCACGGCTTCGGACCATTGCAGCCCCTCGATCAGGGACTCGATGCCCTCGTCCCTGACCCCGTGCATCTCCAGACCTATCCTCTCAACGATCTCGTAGTTCTTCCTGGCCGAGCCCCTGAACCTGGCGGGATCTCCCAGCAGGTAGATCCTGACCTCGCCTCCACTGGAGTGGAGCTTCCTAGCCACCACCAGCGCGTCCCCGCCGTTGTTCCCGGAGCCGGCCACGACGGCGAACCTCCTTCCCCTGACGCCGAACTCCCTCTCTATCACGAAGAAGAGGGCGTTACCAGCGTTCTCCATCAGGAGGTCCTGGTCTATGCCGTACCTCTCCATGGCGGTGGAATCCAGGGACCTCATCTCCTCCACGGTGCTGACCTTCAAGTTCACACCCGGTCAAGGGGGACGGCATTCAATAATTGGGTATCGTGACCCCATCGGGCCATCGGTCTGCCCCGCAG
>JALWYH010000126.1 GCA_027078475.1 Thermoproteota archaeon | reverse complement strand
AGTTGTTTGAAAGTAAGACGCGTCCACCAGCCTAGCTAAGATCACGTTTCAGAGCGAGGTCCGGGTGCGCGGTGCTCCCTAGCCCGATGAAGTGAACTAATATCCTCTAATTTAACTGAGGCAGGCATCTTCTCGGGTTAGTGGGTTAAAGAAACTGAAGCTTTAGGAACGGGTACTCTTACACCAATTTTAGCGAACCTAGATGAGCCTAGTGAAGCGACGTCGATGCAAACGTGTCGGGACTTATGAGCGACCATAACCTCGCCTGACCTCCCGATGGATGAGGGGCAGCAATTTGAGTGTGGTTCAATCTAGGGAAGTGGTAAGTCGCGTGAGGAATGGATCGGGTTCGTTCCAACTTTGGAGAAGTGGATTTACAGAGGTATATTCTCTGTCTTACTGATGTCCTTTGTGAGGGTCACTAGGAAGGGCCAAGTCACCCTCCCCAAGAAGCTCAGGGACATGCTCGGGATAAGGGAGGGAGACCTCCTGCTCGTGGGGGTCGAGGGCAACAGGATAGTACTGATCAAGGGCGAGATACCCAGCCCCGGGGAGCCCGTGGGTGAGGACGAGTATAGTAAGCTGATTGAGGAGCTGGAGGGAGAGAGGACGAGGTGGTGATAGTTCTCGATACCAGATTCCTCATAGCTCGCACATTCCCCTTCTAAGGAGGACAGAGAGGCGATACAGCGGTTTCTGAGGAAACACGCGAGAGAGACGCTCGTAATACCGACGGTCGTCATATCGGAGTTCATCAAGGTAGCTGGCGGGAGATTGGGAAGGGAGACCGCCAAGGTGAGGATGAGGGCATAGTTATCCTCCTCCAGGGTTGAAGCGGTTAGCTTGAATGTGGACATCGCTGAAATGTCAGGAGAGCTATCTTCAGAGCATGATATCCCCCTGGCAGATGCCATGATAGCCTCCACGGCCAGGGAGCCGGGAGGGGCCTTAGCGACGGATGACGAGCATTTCAGGAGGCTCGGAGTCGGGATGGTCTGGTACAAGTAGTACTTATTAGGGTTGATTACCTGTTGAATGAGAAAAATAGTTTGCGAGAGTGATGCTCTTGACCTCACTTATAAGCTCTAATGACCTGAAGAAGATATATCCCGACGGAACTGCCGCTCTGAGAGGAATCGACATGGAGATTGATGTGGGAGGCAAGGTAGTGGGTATAATGGGACCCAATGGAGCCGGGAAGACCACGCTGGTCAGGATCATGTCAACGCAGCTGAAGCCCACATCGGGGGAGATGAGGGTCCTGGGATACGATGTCGTTAGGGAAGCCGGACTCGTGAGGGAGAGGATATCGGTGCTGCCTCAGGACATGATCCCCTTCTTCTACACGACCACTCCCCGGGAGGACATATACCATGTGCTGCGGATGAGGGGCCTCAGCCATGACGAAAGCTTGAGGCTAGTGAGAGATCTACTCGAGAGACTGGGACCGGGAAGCTGGGTCGACACAAGGATAGGAGTTCTGTCCGGGGGCAACGTCAGGAAGTACCTCATAGCCCTGAGCCTCGCCCCGCCGGTAGATCTCTACATACTCGATGAGCCAACTACAGGGCTGGATCCGATCAATAGGAGGAAGGTATGGTCTCTGATACTAGAAAAGGCCAAGGAAGGAGCTGGGGTCGTCATAACCAGCCATCTGCTCGAGGAGCTCATGGTCCTGTGCCACGAGATATTGTTCCTCTTCGACGGGAGGGTGGTCGATAAGGGAAGCCCGAGGACCCTCATGCGCAAGTATGTGGGAGATAATGACTGGAAGATCGTCCTCAAACTGAGCGAGATGACCGAGGGGGATATCGAGGCAGTGGGGAGATCCTTCGTCGCATGCACGGGGTGACCCGGGTCCGGTTTCAGGATACCCTGAACCTGTACCCTAAGGAGGAGGACACGCTGTACGAACTCGAGGAATCGCTCGAGAGGAGATCCATAAAGTTCAGGAGGGTGCCCACATCCTTGGAAGATGCCTTCCTCATAGTAACCCTCGCCGGGGGTGGTGGTCCTGAGACTGGTTGATGTGGCGAGGTTCTTCATGCACGGCTACACCACGAGGAACCTGAAGGGACACCTGGTCGTCGCAGTCCAAGTTATTGGCATCATAGTCGTGCTGTGGGCCATAGGAGGGTGGAGCTACCTTCCAGTGGTGATGGTAGGCTCCATTCTAAACGCCGCAATTGCTGCGGGTGTGGGTCAGCTGGCCGTTGATCTGAACGGACTCATAAGGAGCAAGTGGAAGGACTTTTTCGTGGCCTTCCCGCTGCACCCCCTCGAATTCGCCATCGGCTTCTCCATAGGAGCCTCCTCCCTAAGGTTCGTCGGAGCTCTATCACTGGCCGTCCTGCTGGTAGCCATGATGAACCTGACGGTGCTGGAGATATTTTACCTCACCATAATCATGGTGAGCACGTGGTTGATGATGGTCTCGCTCGGCTTCTACATAGGCCTGAGGTTCAGGGATCCCCTGAGCGTGATGAGGGTCTCAGAGGTGGCGGGCCTCCTACTCACTTTCCTCTCACCGGTGTTCTTTCCCCTCGACGTGGTACCAGTGCCCCTCAGGATCGTGGCGCTGGCCTCCCCCTCCACTCCGGCAGCGGTTCTTATGAGGAATTCCATCGGCGTAAGGGACGGGCTGGACATCCTGCCGATCCACGGTTACATGCTGCTTCACTTGGTCTACTTGGTTCTCTTCACGGTCCTTTCCGTGAGGTACGCTCGATGGACGGAGGAGTAGATTCACAACCGGATTTCAGTAGATACAAGATGGATTTTAACCCCCATCATGACTCTTTAAAAGACCTTCTAAGCGATAGATCCTACAGTTGAAGCAGGAGGTGGCCTATGCTCGCAAGCGGATTCCCTAAACTCCGACCACAACTTTATATTCGCATTCCTTATATTTATGTTCCTAATGAACAGGTTCATAAACAGGCGAAGGGAGCTTCGATTCCTCAGGGAGAGGTATGAATCAGGGAAGCCCGAGCTCATCATAATATACGGGCGGAGGAGGATTGGTAAGACGTATCTCATAAGGAAGTTCATGGAGGATGTTGATCGGGGGGTCTACGTCACCATAAAGAGGCCTGGAAGGGAATCTCTCAGAGATTTCTCCGAGGCCCTGGAGGGCCCGCTAGGCTTCTACCCAAGGCTCGAGGATTATCAGGACCTCTACTACCTCCTGAATAAACTGGCCAAGGAGAGGTTCCTCTTGGTGATCGATGAGTTCCAGAGGTTGGCCGAGCGGGACCAGAGCTTCCTGATGGAGATGCAGGCGGCGTGGGATCAGTTCCTATCTGGCAGCAGGTTGATGCTCGTGCTTATGGGCTCCTCCGTCGGCACGGTGGAGAGGGTGGGGATGAGTCAGTCCTCACCCATTTACGGCAGGAGGACAGGGGCGCTCAAGCTGAAACCCTTCAGGTTCTCCTGCACCAAGGAGTTCATGCGGGGATACGGGGACGAGGACAAGGTGAGGGCGTACTCCGTATTCGGGGGGACCCCCGCCTACCTCGACATGATGGATCCCTCCCTGAGCCTACGGGAGAACATCCTCTCGAAGATACTCGGGGAGGGCGCGCCTCTGAGGGAGGAACCACTCTTCTTCCTGTCCCAAGAGACGAGGGAACCCCTGAGGTACATGGCAATACTGGAGGCGCTGGCTTCCGGGGCCACGACCCTGGGAGAGGTGGCTTCGAAGTCGGGCATAAGGGTCACGGACCTTCCGAGGTACCTGACGATCTTGGAGAGGGACCTCGATATAGTGAGGAGGGAGCATCCGATCCTGGAGAAGAGGGTCAGGGGCAAGACCCTGTACAGGATATCGGATGAATTCTTCAGGTTCTGGTTCAGGTTCGTTCACCCGAACTGGGACCTCCTCGAGATGGGGAAAGAGGAGAAAGTCTTGGAGATAGTCATGAGGGACCTGGATGTTCACACGTCCTTCTCATTCGAGGAGGTGGCTAAGGAGCACTTCCTCAGAACTCAGGACGTTGAGAAGGTGGGGAGATGGTGGAGGGGAGATGTGGAGATAGACATAGTCGGGCTGAGATCGGAGCCCCCCCTCGCAGTATTCGCCGAGGTCAAGTGGGCATCCAAACCGGTAGGGAGGGATGTCCTCAACTCTCTCATCTCGAAATCATCGCTTTTCAACTGGAAGAGGGAGAAGAGGGAGGAAAAGTACATTATCTACTCCAGATCGGGTTTCTCCTTCGAATCCGATGAGGCGGAGCTCGTGGATCTGGGCAGGCTGGTCAGAGAGCTGGATTGCAGGGACTGATGGATTGTGCCACACTCCACGATTTCGATACTAGAACAACTGCATTCCCGCTCCACCCAACCAGTATGGTTGTGACACTTCAGCACGTCATATTCTATTTGGAGGTTTCAAATTTTTCCTTTTGGCATTGTCTGGGAACCTCTTAAAGGGGTGCGTAGCTGTTCACATGTAAGATCAGCCCTTACGATGATTGAACTGTCAAGGGAGAAGCCCCGTAGACTCTAATGCGCGCACTAGGCGCGCATTACATCTCCCCCCTCTAGCTTATCCCCCTCCCTCCGTTTCAACCTTGATGGCCATAAGATTGGATGACGTGCTCTCCCTGCTGGGACCCTTCGGCGAAGTGCTCAGGGTGGAGGAATCCGATGCCTTCCTGCCGGAAGCAGGCCCCTCGGACTGCCTGGAGGTACAGGTGAGACTGAAGAGGGGAACCGAAATTTCGAAGCTCCTATCCAGATTGGAATCTATGGGGTACTCCGTGGGAATGGTCAGGCTCAGGGGAAGGAGGTTGAAGTTCGTTCTCTTCGAGAGCAGCTGATATGACCGGGACCTCGATGCAGTGGAGGTCAAGCAGCTCTGGAGGGGGCAGGGGAAAGGCGACAGGGGGGAACCGTTCATTCAAGACCTGAGAGGCAATTAGGATTGGTGATTCCCGAGCCGTAGATTTTTATTTTTGTGCACGCCGAATCTTCATGCGGGTATCCCCTACAGGGGGAGCGGCTCGGGAGATGATGCCGGGCGTGGTCCCGGATGGGACCCGAGCCGTCCGCTACTTCTTGAAGAGGTGCCTCAGGAATATGATTCTATCCTTCACGATGTCGTAATACTCCCAATTCCCCCTCTCGTAGGCCTGCCATATGGTGCCAGACACCAAGTCAGCCAGCTGCACCCCCAAATAGGCTCTCGAGTCCACATGCCTCACCACCTGATGGACCGGTGGTCTGCGGAGCATGTTCTCCGTCCAGTTCAGCTTTTTCTCCAGGTAATTGTTGAATTCCCATATGGATTTCGGCCCCATCGACCTGTCGTAAGTGATGACCAGCGTGTCTCCCTGTCCGATGTTCACCCGAGCGTCCGAGTAGAGGCCCCATATCACCTGATGACCTAGGAGGTAATTCTTCAGGTAATGCGGTTTTCTCCTGAGATCCTCGTATACCGTTGACTTATCTAAGGCGATTCCCCCGAACCTCACGTCCCGGAGCCTGTCATTTTCAACCACCTCTCTGAGGACGTACTTGGCCACATCGTCGATCCTTCTGGCCCTCCTCCTCAGCTTGAACTTTATCTCGTCCTCGGTATAGCCCCTTCTCCTGAGCTTTTCCCTGATCCTCTGCATCTCCTTCGTAATTCTGGCTGATGACGTCGTGTAAACGCACCCTACAACGAAGTACCGGGTGGATTTTCCCTCTTTGAAGCCAAGATCTCCTGTTTCGTCGATGAACAGGTAATGCACGCTCCTAGCGGTAAAGGGATCAATTAATGCTTACCGCCCGCGTGCACGGAAGCCTCGCTGCGGATGCATGCGTGGTAACGTCATTCTCTCGTCGCGACCGTTCCCGCCTAGGCGGCATATCGACACATGAAGTACCATGCTGCCGCACCGGCGGAAAGGGAGCAGCAGATGATCCAACTCTGATCGGACTCTGATCGGAGCTCGCCCAACGCGTTCCCGGGAAAAGCGCTCGTCCCTGCCACAATCGTGTGCGAGACCCCCTTCCCCAGCGGGGCTGCCTGACCATATCGTCAGGCGAGGGGTACGTTAAAATCCCTCACCCTCCCCGAGGCGCGGTGTCAAGGATGAGGGCGGTCGTTATAGGTGGCGGCCCGGCCGGGATGGCCGCGGCCAGCAGGGTAAGGAAGCACAGGCCAGAAAGCGAGGTGGTGGTCATAGAGAAGACCAGGTACGTGAGCTTCGCCCTGTGCGGCATACCGTACTACGTGGGTGGCGTCATAAAGTCGCTGGACGATCTCATGTACTACCCTCCGAGCTTCTTCGTCGAGAAGAGGGGGATCAATCTGGAGCTAGAGGCGGTGGCCGAGCGGATCCTGCCGGGGGAGAGGAAAGTAGTATACAGGAAGGGCGGCGACGTCAGGGAGCTCGATTACGACGTCCTGATAGTTGCCACGGGCGCCAGGTCCAAGAGACCGCCGATCCCTGGGCTTGAAAACGAGGGAGTGCTCTCGGCTCACCACCTGGACGAGGGTGATGAGATAAGGAGGAGGGTCCTCGGGTCCAGGAGGGTGGCCATCATAGGGGCCGGGCTCAACGGGATGGAGTTCGCCGAGAACATAGCTAGGCTAGGGAAGGAGGTGCACGTCTTCGAGTACATGGGGTGGCCCCTGCCCCGGGGGCTTGATCAGGACACGGGCGAGGTGATGAGGGAGCTCCTGTCCGCTGCCGGGACCGGGGTAAAGTTCCACTTCGGGACTCCAGTCAGGGAGGTGAGGAGATCCGGTGAGGCCCTGAAGGTGGACGCTGGGGATTTCTCCGTCGAGGCCGATCTGGTCCTTGTATTCACCGGGATCGAGCCAAACGTAGATCTCCTGCGCGACGCAGGGGCTAAGATCGGGGAGACCGGGGCGATCAGGGTAGATTCGAGGATGAGGACCAGCCTGGATGGGGTTTACGCCGCCGGCGACAACGTGGAGGTGATCAACAGGGTTACGGGGAGGCCGGACTGGATGCCCTTCGCCCAGGAGGCCAACAAGATGGGCCTGGTGGCCGGATCCAACGCTGCAGGCAAGGATGTCGAGTTCCCCGGGGCTGTGAGGACGTGGACCGCCGAGGTGTTCGGCATAGAGGTTGCCGGAACCGGCCTGACCGAGGCGGAGGCGAGGAAGAAGGGGTACGAGGTCAGGGGGGTGGTGATAAAGGGGAGGAACAGGGCTCACTACATGCCCGGCTCCGGGTTCCTCTGGCTGAAGCTCGTCGTCAACGACGAGGGTATCGTGATGGGAGCCCAGGCCCTGGGACGGGGGGCCCTCGCTAGGGTGAACGTGATCGCTAGCCTTCTGCCCTACAAGCCGAGGGGGAGGGACCTGGTGTTCGCAGACGTCGGATACGCTCCACCCCTCGCCCCAGTATGGGATCCCGTCGTGGTGGCCGGCAGGAAGCTCGATCCGGTTCTGTGACCGGAGGAACCCTCGCCACGAACCCATCTTCCTCTTCTTTCTCCCCTCACATCCTTCTCAATCCTTCCCGACTTGATCTGATCACCGATCCATCTTGGATGATTCGGCCGAATCAGACCAGGCCCTCCTCTCCCGATTTCTCGCCGCCGGGTGGTCTGTAGGTGCCCGACAGGTAGGCCTCCAGTATCTCCCTGACGGTCCTGCCCGTCGCGAACACGGCCCTTATCCCCCAGGAGGTCAGGCTCCTCAACACGTCCTCAGGGAGGGAGATGGATATGAGGACCGTGACGCCCATATGCTTGAGCCAGGACGCGAGACTCGGTCCCCTGTAAGTGAGCAGCCCCGAAGCGGGGTTCCTTATGACCTCCACTTTCTTGATCTCCGAGTCCTCCACCGTGGCTATGGTGAAGAAGGGGGCATAGGAGGGCTGACCGAAGGCTATGGCGTCCAGCCCCTCGGGGCCCTTGGCAGGGACCGCTATCTTCTCCAAATCCTCACCCGATCCTAGACCCACTTCCAAAATATAAGGTGTCAGCCGGTAAGGCCCTTGAGCTCCTCCAGCTTCCTCAGCCTGTCCTTGAGCCTGGGATGGGTGGAGAAGAGAGACATGAGCCTCTCGAACAGGCTCTCCTCCCTCTCCATTATGGCCCTCAGATCCTCATCCAACTCCCTCCTGGTTGGATCGGCTATCATCAGCGCCTTGGCGCTGGCCAGCTGGGCCCCGAGCCTGGGATCCGTGTTCCTCGCTATATCGATCAGGGCGCGCTGTAGCTTCTCCGCCCCCCTACCGACCGTTAGGGCCGAGTGCGCGTCCGCGTAGAACTCCCTGAGCCTGCTGAGCCTCAGGGCCAACAGGTAGAGCAGCCAGCCTATCACCGTAAGTGCCATCCCCAGCAGGTAGAGCGAGCCGGCCTCATCCCTGTCCCTCGACCCTCCCAGCACGGAACCCCATATGAACCACCTCCCCACTTGGAGGAAGACCGCCGGCAGGGCGGTGGCCACCATCATCACGTGCATGTCCCCATGCCTGATATGACCTATCTCGTGACCGAGGACCGCCTCCACCTCATCCTCGTCCAGCAGATTGAGCAGTCCCTCGGTAACAGCCACCCCGTATCCGAAGATAGGGCTCCCGAACGCGAAGGCGTTGGGTACCTCTACTGGGGCCAGGTAAAGCCTCGGTATCCTCCTCAGCCCGCTTCGGGCGGCCAGTCGCTCCACCATGGAGTGAAGCCAGGGCATCTCCTCCCTGCCTATGGGCCTGAGTCTGTACATGGCCCTGAGCAGGTATGGAGATACAAGCCACATGAAGAAGTTGAACAGTAGGGCCAGTATCACCCCACCGACTAGGCCAACGCTAGGACCCAGCAGGTAGATGAAGACGAAGCCGGATATGGCTATTATCAGGGATAGGGTCAGGGTCATGTCCAGCTTGAGCCCCAGCAGCGGAAGCCCCCTATTGGCGATCATCCAACCCCCCGGCGGTATGGCGCGATCCCTCTTAATAAGGTGAGGAGGCCCTGCCGCCCCGACGAATTTCCTTTTTCGCAATATCCTCACGATATCGAAGAATAAATACCGGTATGATCAAAGGTATTATGATAATTTCGAGATAGTACTTCCTCCCTTGGTGTTTCTCCGGCAGGTCTCAAATAAATTTTTAATATAAGATATTTCTAACCTTCGGGGTGATGTGAATGCAGGTGCTGCAGGTCTACCTGGCCGAGCTCTTCAGATACCTAGTGGATCTTACCCCCAAGCTGCTGGGGGCCACCGTTATCCTGATAATCGGATGGGCCGCCGGAAGGGCCTTCGGCAAGGCGGTCAGCTACGTCTTGGACAAGATAGGGGTGGATGACTTCATAAGGGCTACTTCGGTGGGCAAGGCACTGGAGGAGAAAACCCACGTGAGTATAGTGACCATCTTCGACGTGATAGCTAGATGGTTCGTCTACCTGCTGGCCATAGCCGCCGCGTCGGACATGCTGGGTATCACCGCCCTCACCGAGATAGTGGCGTGGATCCAGAGCTACCTGCCCGACCTGGCCGCCGGGATAGCCATCATAATAGTGGGCCTCGTCGCCGGCGACTTCCTCGGTGATCTCATCATAGACGTCAGCAAGAAGCAGGGCGTCGAGTGGGCCGAGATAATAGGGAATCTCTTCAAGTTCATGATATACTTCGTGGTGCTGCTCATAGGCCTCAGGCAGATGAGGATCGACGTGACCCTGCTGGAGGAGATAGTCAGATACCTGGTGCTCGGCACCGCGATAGGCTCCGCCGTCGGTATAGGGGTGGCCGTGGGCTGGGGACTCAAGGATGTTGTGAAGAGGTACGCAGAGGAGAAGTACGACGAGTACATGAAGAAGGAGAAGGAGGGGTGAGAGCCCCCAATCACCCCCAATTTTATCTTGGGCTCCGTCACCTCACTACTCTGAAATCATCGAACTCCCCCTTGTAATCTTCCCAGCTGACATCTACCTTCTTCACCCTGGCGAGTGGTGGTCCCCGGTGGGCCCACTCTATGATCCTCTCCACTTTCTCCCTCTCTCCTTCAACTACTGCCTCGACGCTGCCATCCGGCAGGTTCCTGACCCATCCCCTGACTCCCAGTTCTTTGGCTACATCCCTCATGGTCGACCTGAAGAAGACCCCTTGCACCCTCCCATATATCCTCAGGTGAGCTCTCACCAGCTGGCCGGGCATCATCCCCACGGGCGTGGGATCCTAAAATTCATTTCCCTCGTAGAAACTCACTATCCTGTCGATTAACCTACCGAGTTCCCTCAGATCTGCCATTCCAGCGATAAGGAACCGCTCCCCCGCCGGCGTCAGCCTGTAGATCTTCTTTCCCCTGGGATCGGAGGGCATGGGGGTGGAGATCACCATGCCTGAGGCCTCCAGCCTCCCCAAGGTGACGTAAATGAAGCCCGGTGGCATGGGAACTCCCATTATCTCCTCTATCTTCCTCTTGATCTCATAGCCGTGCTGGTACCCCCTGCGTATCATGAGGAGCACCATAAGGGGGTAAAGACCAGATATGCCTAGGCCCGGGCCACCGGCTCCCGGACCCCTTCTCCACCTTTTCCTCATCCCTCTAGCATCACCCTAAGAGGTTACATTTTTATAGGTTACTGTGTTATCTATCGTGGTGATAGGTATGGCATGGTGGTACGGCTACGGATGGTGGGGTCCCGGATGGGGCCGGAGGAGAGGATGGGGCTGGAGAGGAGGCCATGGAT
>JALWYH010000125.1 GCA_027078475.1 Thermoproteota archaeon | reverse complement strand
GTGTCCACCCTGGTCCACGCCACCACCTTGGGTACCAACATGTTCCTGGGCCAAGAGGGACTGGAGCCCCCCAAGGTCGCGCTGATAACTACCAAGGGGTTCAGGGACGTTCTAGAGATAGGCAGGCAGCGCAGGCCCGAGCTCTACAATCTCTTCTTCGAGAAGCCCCCGCCCCTCATCAGGAGGAGGGACAGGTACGAGGTGGAGGAGAGGGTGGACGCCTGGGGGAACGTCGTGATCCCGCTCAACAGGGAGGAAGCCATCAGATTGGCGGAAACAATCTGCCGCCGGGGATACGAGGTTGTGGCGATATCCTTCCTCCACAGCTACATGAACCCTGAGCACGAGGAGGAGATGGAGCGACTGCTCAGGGAGAGGTGCCCCGAGCTGGACGTGATACTCTCCTCCCGGGTCAACCCGGAGCACAAGGAGTACGAGAGGACCAGCACCACTGTGGTCAACGCCTTCCTAAGGAAGCTCCTCTCCTCCTATCTCACGAATCTAGAGAGAGAGCTTAGGGATAGGGGGTTTGAGGGAAGGCTGCTGGTGATGCAGAGCAGCGGTGGAGTGTCCAAGGTGGAGTACGCCATAGAGAGGCCGGCCGCCTTCATCGAGTCGGGACCGGCGGCGGGGGCGGTCGCAGTGGCCCACTACTCCAGGCTCACGGGGGATGAAAGGGTGATAAGCTTCGACATGGGCGGGACGACGGCGAAGGCGGCGACCGTGGTGGGGGGAGAGCCCGCGGTCACGACCGAGTACGAGGTGGGCGGGAAGGTCCACGCCGGCAGGCTGGTCAAGGGCTCGGGTTACCCGGTCAGGTACCCGTTCATTGACCTGGCCGAGGTCAGCGCGGGAGGCGGGACCATAGCGTGGATAGACGAGGGAGGGGCCCTCAGGGTCGGGCCCGTCAGCGCGGGGGCGGAGCCCGGACCCGCCTGCTACGGGAGGGGGGGAAAGAGGGCCACCATAACCGATGCCAACTTCCTCTTGGGAAGGCTCGGGAGCGAGCTGGCAGGTGGAAGCCTAATCCTTAGGAGGGAGCTCGCGGAAAAAGCCATAGGGAGCCTAGCGGTTGAGCTGGGACTGGAGATGGAGGAGGCGGCCATGGGAATAATCAAGCTGGCCAACACCATCATGGCTAAGGCCCTGAGGATAGTCACCGTGGAGAGGGGGCACGATCCCAGGGACTTCGTCATGTACGTCTTCGGGGGAGCGGGGCCGCTCCACGGGGTCGAGCTCGCCAGGGAGCTGGAGGCGAGGGAGGTCCTTGTACCCGTCCATCCCGGGGTCTTCTCGGCCTTCGGCCTCCTCCTGACCGACTACAGGGTGGACTCGGCGATCAGCGTCATGAAGCTGGCGGAGGAGCTGGATGAAGAGGACGTGGAGGAGGCGATCTCCCGCCTCAGGGTCGAGGCGGCCAGGGAGCTGGAGGGGGTGGATGAGGTCAACGCCCTGCCCAGCCTGGACATGAGGTACTCGGGGCAGGCCTACTACCTCAACATCCCATGGAGGGGATCCATCGACCTGGCCATAAGGGACTTCCACGCCAAGCACGGCAGGATGTACGGTTTCTCATCCCCAGAGGAACCGGTGGAGGTCGTCAACGTCAGGCTGACCCTGATAGGATCCATGAGGAAGCCCAGCTTCCCCAGGAGAAGGGCGGAGGAGCACAGACCGGAGCCAGAGGCAGCGAGGGATGTCTACTTCGAGGGTGAGGGATGGATGAGGACCGCCATTCACAAGAGGGAGAGGCTGAGGCCCGGAGCCGTGGTGGACGGACCCGCCGTGGTGGAGGAGTACGACTCGACGAC
This sequence comes from Thermoproteota archaeon, assembly GCA_027078475.1. GTDB lineage: Archaea > Korarchaeota > Korarchaeia > Korarchaeales > Korarchaeaceae > Korarchaeum. The sequence continues at coordinate 8,930 of JALWYH010000125.1, read as the reverse complement.
CCTCGTGCCGCCCGGTCACGTCCTGAGGGTGGACGAGTTCGGCAACCTGAGGATAGGGGTGGTGACCTGATGATCGATCCGGTCACGGTGGAGGTGATCAGGAACTCCTCCTCCTACATCGCCGAGGAGATGGGAATAGTCTTGAGGAACGCGGCCTACTCCCCCAACATAAGAGACAGGATGGACCACAGCTGCGCCATCCTGACGGGAGATGGAGAGCTAATAGCCCAGGCCGAGCACATACCCGTCCACCTGGGGAGCATGGCCGTGGGCGTGAAGAACACGATCGACTACCTCCGCAGGTCCTCCATCGAGCTGGAGGAGGGGGATGTGGTGGTGCTGAACGATCCCTACATAGCCGGAACACACCTGAACGACGTCACCATGGTGAAGCCCCTCTTCCATCGGGGTGAGATATACGGGTACGTGGCCAACAAGGCCCACCACGTTGACGTGGGGGGTATGGTGCCCGGAAGCATAAGCGGTGACGCCAAGGAGCTGATCCAGGAGGGAATAGTCCTGCCTCCTCTGAAGATCGTCAGGAGGGGCAGGCTCGACCTAAGCATCCTCAACCTGATCCTGAGCAACGTCAGGGTCCCGAGATACACGAGGGGAGATCTCAAGGCCCAGATAGCGGCCCTGAACGTTGGAGAGAGGAGGATCGGGGAGCTGATAGGCAAGTACGGGCTGGAAGCTGTACTGGAATCGTGGGCTAGGACCATGGAATACACCGCCGACTACCTGAGGGCCAGGCTCAGGAAGGTGACTCCCGGCCTCTACGGTGCCGAGGACTACATGGAGGCCGATGACAGGTTCCTGACCATAAGAGTCAGGGTCCAGCTGTCTAGGGAATCGGTCAGGGTGGACTTCACCGAGACGGACGAGCAGGTCGACATGCCCATCAACGCCGTCTACGGCGTCACCGTCGCAGCCACTTCCTACGCCATAAAGGCGGCCCTGGATCCGGACCTGCCCATGAATTATGGCTTCTTCAGGGTGGTGAGGGTCGAGACCCGGGAGGGGACGCTGGTTCACCCCAAGAAGCCGGCACCTGTGGCGGCCGGTAACGTGGAAACCTCCCAGAGGATAGCGGAGACCGTCCTGAAGGCCCTGGCCCAGCCGATGAGGGGCAGGATACCCGCGGCCTCCCACGGGAGCATGAACAACGTCATGGTGGGAGGCATCCACGGGGGCAGGAGCTGGGCCTTCTACGAGACCATCGGCGGCGGCATGGGCGGCAGGCCGGGGAAGGACGGGGTCGACGGGGTCCACACCCACATGACCAACACCATGAACACCCCGATTGAGGTCATAGAGAGGGAGTGTCCAGTTCTCTTCGTGGAGTACAGCCTGAGGGAGGATTCCGGTGGCCCAGGGCAGTACAGGGGAGGTCTCGGGATAACGAGGGCCTTCAAAGTGCTGTCGGACGAGGCGACCCTATCCATAGCCACGGAGAGGGTCAGACTGAGACCATGGGGACTGGAGGGAGGCATGGAGGGCATGAGCGGCTTCCACTATGTTGAGAGAGGTGGTGAGAGGATAGTGCTGGGAGCGAAGGCCACCACTAGGCTCAGGAAGGGAGACATCGTCTGGATAAATACCCCGGGAGGGGGAGGTTACGGGGACCCCAGGCTGAGGGACCCGGACTTGGTCAGGGAGGATCTGCAGGATGGTAAGATATCCAAGAGGACGGCCAGAGAGATATACGGGCTGGATGCTTGATTGCCGTCGGACACGGCATTGGGAAGCTGGCCCGAACTGAAGGGGAGCAGCATACGCTTATAGGCATCCCGGACCCTCCCGTCACGGGGCTGGTTATACAAAACGGACCCCACATGCTCGCTCTTCTATTATAGAATTTTCCATTTTTTACGATTTCCAGAGTATTGATATCTCGATTGGACTCAATCTTTATATCTTATTGAACTACCCATACACAGGTGCTCTCGCATGAGCAGGAGAGTAGCCCTCTTTCTAGCCCTGTCGTTCGTTCTCGTGTTCGGAGCCACGGTTTTTCCTCTATCCGCCCAGAAAAAGAAGGTGGTCGGTCTTGACGTGGCCCCGGGAAGGGTGAAGGACCTCGACGCTGAGATCGGTCAGAAGTACCTGAAGAAGCTCAAGGACTACCTCACTTCGTGGGGCTATGAGGTGAAGGAGCTCACCCAGCTCACCCCCGAGACCCTGAAGGGGGTCGATGTTCTGATAATAGGGAAGATGAAGGATTACAACAGCAAGTTCTCCCCCTCCGAGGTCCAGGCCGTGGCTAGCTGGTTCAAGCAGGGAGGGAAGTTCCTCTGGGTTGGATCGGACTCCGACTACGTCGAGCCCTACCTGAAACCCGAGGACGTCGGATTCAAGGCCAGAGAGCCCAACAAGATCCTGTCGGCCATCGGTTCCTCCATAAGGGTTGAGTACGCCAGCCTCGAGGATCCGGAGTCCAACGCAGGCGCCGCCTACAGGGTCGTCAGCTACAAGGCCAACCACCAGGGCTGGGCCGCCCAGATAACCAAGGGTGCCGACAAGGTCCTCTTCCACGGGCCAACCCTGCTGGCTGGCTACAAGGACGGGAAGTTCGTCCCCTTCGACCAGGTGATAAGCGACACCTGCACCTGGCTCTACAGGAGCAGCGACAAGGGAACGGTGGTCAACCACGATGGCGTGCCTCCCAAGGCCTACAAGACCGGACAGGTCGGGAGCTTCGTCGAGGCCGCTGCCGAGAAGATCCCCGTGGGATCCGCCTACAGCAAGGTGATAGTCACGGGAGAGTCCCTGCTGGGTGACAGGACCATCATAAGTGAGGAGTACCACGGCGTCAAGCTCCAGGGCCCGACCTTCGTGAGGAACGCCCTGGCTTGGGGAACTACCGTCGAGAGCGCCGGTCTGCCCATGGAGTGGATCGCCGCCATAGTGGTGATCATAATCATCGTGGTGGTCGGCGCCTACCTGGCCATGAGAAAGAAATCTTAAGCTATCCCCCCCACCCCTTTTTCCTGAAGGTGGTTCCAGTGGGTGCCAAGTACCTGGTTTTGATTGCCCTGATAGCGGTGATAGTGGGAGCGGCGGCCTTTTTGATGATGGCGCCAGGAGGAGGGAAGGGAGGAGCCCCCACGACAAGCCAGCAGACCAAGAAGGGCATAGTCCTGAAGATAATCACGAGGCACGCCAGCGAGATACAGGAGGTCACCAGGGAGAGGTTTCTCAAGACGGAGCTGGCCAAGAAGTACCACATAGTGGGACTCCAATTCTACAGCCCCCACGTTGCCCTCTGGAGGGACACCATCCTGAAGCAGGAGATAGACGTGGCTTGGGGAGGGGGTCCGGCCCTCTTCAACGAGCTGATCAGGCAGGATCTCCTGGCCCCCATAACGGCCCCTGGCGCCCTGAAGGAGATACAGAACCTGCCCGACAAGATAGGAGGGTCAGAGATAAAGCACTTCGAGAACGGCAAGCTCATGTGGGTGGCCGCGGCCATCTCCTCCTTCGGTTTCAGCGTGAACGAGCCCCTGCTCAAGAAGTACGGTCTGCCGGAGCCCGAGTCCTGGAAGGATTTGGCCAGCCCAGAGCTGGCCAAGATACTCCCCAAGCCCGCGGTGTCCTACGCCAGGGCCCTGACCTCCACGTCCCACACCAGGATATACCAGATAATACTCCAGAAGTACGGCTGGGACGAGGGATGGGAGATCTTGGCCAGGATGGCCGCCAACGGCAGGCCCTACGGGGGATCGGTGGAGGCCCTCACCGCTGTGGAGACGGGCGAGACCCCGATAGGCATAATGATAGACTTCTACGGTTACGGGGCCCAGATAGAGTTCCCGGGGATAAAGTACGTGCTTCCCTACAACGAATCCATAGTGAACGGTGATCCCATAGCCCTCCTCAAGACCTCCAAGCATCCCGACGCGGCCCAGGCCTTCATAGAGTGGGTCATATCGGTCGAGGGCCAGAAGATCTGGCTGGACAAGAAGATCAACAGGATGCCCGTCAGGCCGGACGTGTTCGACACGCCCGAGGGCAAGAAGAGGCCAGATCTGAAGAGGGCCTACGAGCAGACGGTCAACAACATAGGCATACCCTTCGACGAGAAGCTGGCGACGGAGATACTCTTCTCGCTCAAGTACTACTTCGACTCCGTCTACTGCGATCCGCACGATCAGCTCGTCAGGACGTGGGCGAAGCTGGTCAAGGCATACAAGGCCGGCAAGATAACCGATGACCAGTTCAGGGAGTTCTCCAGGAAGCTAGGGGGACCGCTGACTTGGAACGAGGGAGGGAAGCAGGTGACCTTCACCCTGGAGTACGCCAAGAAGATAAACGAGAAGTTGAGGGACACCGCCTTCGCTAACAAGATGCAGAAGATCTGGAGGGAGGCGGCGGTTAAGAGGTACGAGAGCCTCTACGAGGAAATACCGAACCCCTGAACTCCCCTCTCACTAAATTTTTCTTACCTGCCCGTTAGAACCATAACTTTTTTAGAAACATCTCCTTTCATTGAGAGGGCGGAGAAGATGCCTTACATGAAGGTGGGAGATCTCCTGAAGGGTTACGGCTTCATAAGCATAACGCCCGATAAGACCATCAGGGACGCCGCCAGGGTGATGGCAACCAAGGGGGTGGGGTTCCTGGTGGTGGTGGACTCGAGCGACCCCAGGAAGGTGGTGGGGGTTCTCTCTGAGAGGGACATAATAAGGGCCGTGGCGAGCAACAAGGAGGATGCCACCGTCGGGGAACTCATGACCAGGGACGTGATCACCATAAGGGACACAGACACCCTGTACAAGGCCGCCAAGCTCATGAGGGAGCACAGCATCAGGCACCTCGTGGTGGTCAACGAGGACGGCATTCCGGTGGGGGTCCTCAGCATAAGGGACCTGACCTACGAGGAGGGAGCGCTCAAGGCCCTCGCCGAGGAGATAGAGAGCGAGTTCTCCCTCTGAGCCTGAGCTCGTCCCCGAACCTGTAGTAGTACCAGATGGCGCCGTACTGCTCCATGGTCTCCACGCTGCACGGCCTGATGGACCTCAGGTGATCGAGGGCCTCATCAGGCCCCATGCCCTTGGATACCAGGTAGGCTGCGAGCACGGTACCGGTCCTGCCGCAGCCCGCGATGCAGTGAACTAGCACCCTCTTTCCCTCCCCTATTCTCTCATGGATAAGCTCCACGATTCTCGCCAGCTCCTCCAGGGGAGGGGCCTGCATGACTTCCACGGGGAAGAAGTGGAGCTCGATGCCCAACTCCTCAATCCTTCTCCTGACCGCATCGTCGTACTCCTCCGGCCCTAAGAGGGATATGACGACCCTTACGCCCTTGCTGGCTATCCAATCCACCTCCTCCGGGGATTCGAGGATCGCCGAGCCTGCGACGTGCTCGTCCACGAAGGAGAAGTTCTGGGGCTTCCTCAGCCTCAAGCTCACACCGGCCAGGCCATGTGCTTGAACGCTATAACCCTTAGCACGTCCGAGGCGTCCTCGACCGCGTCTATCATGTTCTCGAACAGCTCCACGAAGTCCCTAAGGTTCATCAACTTGACCACATGCATCTCCACATGAAGGAGCTCCTCCATGGCCTGCTGATGCAGTTCATCGAAGACGGACTCCAGGGCATCGATCTCGCTCACTATCTCCAGGGAGGATTCTATATCCTCCCTCATGACCTCGATCGCCCTGAACAGCCTGTTGGATATCCACCTGGACACCTTCGCCATCTCACCCATTAGCTCCCTTATCCTGGGGGGGATGTCCTCCGGGTCCAGGGTCCTCAACCTCCTGGAGGCCCCCAGCGCGAAGGAAGCGATCCTGTCGACCCTGCCCACCAGCCTGGCGAAGTCGGCCTTGTCCTGCCCCGAGAGACTGCTCAGCCAAAGCTGCCTGTCTATCGCCACCCTTACCTCATCAGCCTGCCTCTCGTACTCCTTCACCAGCCTGAAGTCGTCCTCGTCCCTCACTCCCCTAGAGTAGCTGCTGACCATGCTGGCGAAGCTCTCCACCGCCCTGATCACCTTGGAGGCGTGATCGACAACCATGTCGTAAGCTGGCCAGAATGGACGCGTCTCCTTCATCAGGAAGATGAGGAAGGAACCCAGGCCCATCAGCAGGGCCGTGAGGACGAAGGTTCCCTCGAACCCGTACACCTCCCCAACCGTTCCCAGGGCGATGGCCCCAGTCATGTAGCCGAAGTCCCTGAATGAGGTATAGAGACCCATGGACCTTCCCCTCACCGCCGGGGGCGCGGCGTCGGCCGATATGGCGGGGAGTATGGGGTAGTAGAGACCCACACCGAGTCCCAGCGTGATGGACGCCAGGGCCATCAGGAGGGGGTCTCTTACGGAGTTCATCGCGTATATGCTGAGGGCCTTGATGGAGAAACCCATGAATATGGGCAGCCTCCTCCCGAAGACATCGGATATCCTTCCGGAGAACGGCATGAGTATGGCCCAGGAGAGGGTGTTCAGTCCCTGGATGAAACCTATCTCGGCGACTCCGTACCCCAGGGAACTCAGGTAGAGAGGGAGGAGGCCCCATATCAGGGCGTCCGAGAACTGGGCCACGTGACCCAGCAGGTAGGTCAGCCTCAGGGTGCCGCTCCTGAGGCAGAGGGAGTAGGCCCGGAGGGTGGGTATCTCCCCGCCGCCCGTCTCAACGCGGGTCTCCCCTATCCCCACAACCGAAAGGATGAGCGCCAGGGCGGAGGCCGCCAGCGTCACGTAGAAGGCGTCGGGCACGTTCCTGATCTCGGAGATATAACCTCCTAGGAAGGAGCCGGCAGTGTACCCCCCGTAGACCGATGCCTCCATGATGCCCAGGCTGAGGCCGTGTCTCTCCCTCCCACCAGCCTCCGAGAGTACTATCATCACTCCGGAGTCCACGAGCCCCTGACTCCATCCCATCACTAGGGTCGCCACGGCCACGGTGAGCAGGTCCGCACTGTAGATCAGGAGCAGTGTTCCGACGAAGAACAGGGAGGTGCCCAGCACCACGGCCACCTTCCTGCCCAGCCTGTCCGCTAGATAGCCGGCAAGGAGATCGGCCAGCCCCTTGAAGGCACCGAAGGAGAGTATGGGCAGGAGCACTATGAATAGGTAAGACAGGGTTCGTCCGATGAAGCCACTGACGTAAAGGGGTAGGACAGCCCTCTGGACGCCCATCCCAGTACCTATGGAGAGGGCCGTCATGGCGGCAGCGATGGCTATCTTCCTAGCCTCCTCCTTCCTCAAATCGGGGATCACCACCTCTCCGTATCAGCTGACGGCTTTTCCCTCGCTCGGGAGCGTCGGAGCGCCCGTCGGAGGAGGCAGAACCCGATCGGGCACCCCGCCCCCTCGACAGGGGGCTGGCTACGGTAATAAGGTTACCCCCGATCGCGGCCGCGGCCAGCGCAGTCCACGGGAAGGTACCTCTCGCTCACCCCTCCTATCCTCCTGAGAGAGCCCTCAAGCTCGAGGATCTCGCTGGAATCTCCCTCAACAAAGCTGACGTCCACGCAGACGTTGTCTATGTGATGATGCGTTCTGGAGATCACGCATCGACCGAACCTCTCTAAGACGCTGGCGACGGACTCGCTGCGCCTCCCATCCGAGACCACCACCAGGACGCCCTTGCACCTGTGGGGCCTGAGGAGATGGGACCTGTCCTCTATAACCTCGATAAGCATGCTCTGGATCAGAGAAGATCTGCTGGTTCCGAGCCTGGAGGCCAGGTCGTCGAGCCTCTCCACCAGCTCCTCGGGAAGGGATACCCCGAACCTCCTCTTCCCCATATCACCTACCCCTCAGAAGAGATGCCAGGTAGAAACCGAGGAGAACGATTCCTATGACGCCGGACGGCGCCAGCCCCGTGGCGACGCTCACCAAGAGACCCATCAGCCCCCCGGAGAGAGACAGCAGGAAGCCGAGCATGACCGCAGTCCTGCCGCTCCTGGCAAGGGCCGAGGCGGTTATTCCGGGCAGGAGGACCATAACGTGCTCCACCACGAATCCCACGGTCTTCAGAAGACCGACCGTGGCCACGGCCAGGGAGGCCACCATCATGGCATCGTAGACCGACGCCCTGACTCCCGACAGTCTGACGAAGTCCCTGTCCACGCCTATGAGTATGTGCTCCCTCAGGAAGGGCGCGGTGAGGGTTAGAGCCATGGCGGACACCGCGATGGTGAACCAAACGTCCTGCCAGGTCACCAAGAGGGGATCCCCTATTATGTACGACCACACGCTGGTCTCCATCGGGAAGGCGGTGAGTATGTAGTAGAGGGAGATGGCCGTGAGGGAGACGCTCATGGACACGAATATTGCGGTGGCGGAGTCCGGCCTGACCCCTCTGGACACTAGGAGGGAGACCGTCGACACCAGGGCCAGGCTGAAGAGGATGGAGCACACCTCGAAGGGGCACCCAACCAGGTTGACAGCTATTAGGGCCAGGAGGGCCGAGAGGAGGGCCGAGTGGGGCAGGGTCCCGGCCAGGAAGAGGAGCCTCCTCGCGACCACCACGGGGCTCAGCACCCCGTACACGACCGAGGCCAGCCCAACCACTATCACCCACCTTGGATCCAGCACCAGCTCAAACGGCATACCCATCCACCACGTGGACGCATTTCTCCACTATGAACACGCTCCTCCCGTAGACCCTGCTCAGGAGGTCCTCCCTGATGACCTCGTCCGGTGGGCCGAGGGCCACGACGCCCCTGTTCACGACCATGATCAGCCTGGCCCTGTCGAGGAACATGCTGGGATCGTGACTGCTGACCAGGACGAGCCTACTGGAGGCCATCTCTTTGATCATCCTGACAAGATCAACCCTCCCCATCGGATCCACCGCCGTGAGAGGCTCATCCATTATCAGGATGGGCGGATCCCAGACCAGGGCCCTGGCTATGAAGACCCTCTGCCTCTGCCCCCCCGATAGCTCCGACAGCGGCCTATCAGCTATCTCCCCTATCC
>JALWYH010000124.1 GCA_027078475.1 Thermoproteota archaeon | reverse complement strand
CCATGAGGGACTCGGCCCAATCGGGCGCCTCCATCTCTATGACTATCGGAAGCACGTGTTAAATCCCCATCTTCCGAGATAAACTTTTGCGGATTCCGGAGCGGGGAGTTCGAAAAGAGGGCCGGGGGGCAGGGGCTCAGGCCCTGCCGAAGAACTCCTTCACATGGGGCTGGTAGAGGTAGTAGAGGATGATTCCATCGATTATGATGCTGATTATGCCCCCATTGGTTATGCTGAGGATCCCCATTATTATCCCGATGATGCTCAGGACCACCCCGAGGATCCAGGCCCACTCCTTACCGGTCCAGAAGCCCCATCCCAGGACCAGGTAGAGCAGTCCCAGCACGACGAGGACAGCTCCCAGAACGGCAAACATGGCTCCGAATCCAGGGAGCCCCTGGGCGGCGGCCATCCCCCCGAGGTAAGCACCAGCGGCCATCATGCCGAAGCCGCCCACGAGGGTGAGTATCCCGCCTATGAAGGCAAGTATGGCTATTATGGTCACGCCGGTGGGTCTCTCCATCCTAAGACCAGTCGAACCTTCCATCGATCGACACCCACTCCCAACTCCCCCACCGATTATAAATAAAGGCTCACACTGCCCGGAATGGAAATTAAAGTTGAAAAGTACTGGGCCGGACGAGTGGTCATTACCTTGACCTCTTCGGTGAACCCTGCTGGTTGGGTCCCCAACCTCATCGGCATCCGGAGAGGGGGAGGGTTAATATTGGGGCGGCGATCTTCACCCGGGGATCGGTGCATGGGCATCAGGGTGGCCGTAGGGGTCGATGACGACGAAGGCATGCTCAGCGACCAGCACTTCGGCGACTCCAAGTACTTCCTGATATACGAGATCGATGAGGACGGGAACTACAGACTGGTGGAGAAGAGGGTCAACAGGGTCAGGGATATGGAGGAGAGGGAGCACGGCGATCCAAGAAAATTCGAGGCGATATCCAATCTGCTGAACGATGTCGACGTGTTTTTGGCGGGGAGGATGGGGCCCAACTTCCTCAGGGTGATGGAGTCCAGGCACTACCCCTTAGTGGTGGGGAGGAAGACGGTCAGGGAGGCCCTTGAAATCCTCGTGAGTAGGCTGGATGAGATAAAGGAGGAAATAATGAGGAGAAGGGAGATGAGGCAGGATACCGGGAGAGGATGAGCGAGCAGTCGGCGGTGCAGTGCATTCGCCGCCGCATCACAGCTAGGAGCCACTCTTACCACGGGGCCTCATTTGACGTCGGTCCCCGCCCAGCCCAGTCCAACGACTCACCCGCCAGCTTGCCCTCCTCAATCTCCCTTCCCCCCAACCCAAACATCAAGCTCCCTCCCTCATTTCCCGCAGGAGCTAAGATCAGAGGCCAGCTCGCCAAGCGGGGTCTCCCAGTCGAAGGAGTTGGTCTCCTCACGCCATAGATGCAGGGGTATGCGCCATCCGGGCTCCACGTCCATGAAGTCCTCCGCAACCTGGAGGGAGTCGCCGAACAGGGCCTTCAGCAGCCTGATGGCGTCACCCCTCTCCCTGTGGTGGGACATGAAGTGGGCCAGCACCCCCTCGAATCTGGATCCCTCCAAGTAATGGGTTAGGACGGTCCCGAAGGACCTGAGCACGCCATGAACAACCTCCATCCTGTCAAAGTCGGCCCTCACCCTTATCAGGGTCTTCTCCAAACCCCTCGGGAGACCGCAGAGGTACATCCTCCTTATGAATCCACCCTCCCTCAGCTTCCTGAGCCTCTCTCTCGGGTTGGAGATGCCCTCTCTCCTGAGGACGCTCTGACTCACCCTACCATCCCTGAGCACTATGTTCAGCACCCTCAGATCCTCCCTATCCAGGGGGATGGACGGCTTGGAGACCCTCAGCTCGGGGAGATCCCTCTTCCTCCGCTCCTGACCTAGATCGAGGTCGAAATCGAAGGGAAAACGCCACTCCTCCGAGGGAGGGCCTAGCGACAGGTCCAGCATGGCCGCCCTGACCACGCTCAGGTTCCCCACCCCACGCAGAAGATCCTCGAGCCGCTTCACTCCATCGAAGGGATAGGAGAGGTAGGCGTGGACGCTAATCCCTGATGAGATGGGGATGTACATGCTGTAGGTGTAGGGAAACTTCCAGAAGACCCTCCTGCACCGCCTGACATTGGGGAAGGTGACCACTAGGGTGACGAGGCCCAGCTTCAGGTGATTCACATTCTCCGGGCCGAAGATTATTCCGAGAGTCCTGAGCTTCCTGATGGATCTGGCCACGGACGATCCGCTCAGCCCTGTCCTTCTCATGTCGGATGTGGTGGCTCGGGGATTCCTCGAGATTACCTCCATGACCCTGATATCGCTCTGGTTTATCCTCAGATCCCTCCACACCATCCTGTTCAGCAGGGTCAGGTAGATCTCTAGGTCCAAGGATCCCATCTCGGCCGACCAGTTAAGCACCCTTATCAGGTACCCGATCACCCTCAGCGCCTCATCCCTGCCTAGCAGGGAGAGGAGGTGGAAGGGGTCATAATCGTGGAAGGGCCCCTCAGGCCTCGTTCTGCACCTCTCCCACAGCCACCTCGGTGACCCAGAGTAATACCACGCCAGATCGTGGACCTGAGGGACTCGATCCACCTCCGGAACCATCAGATTCACCACGGCTTCCTTCCTGATTACCTCGTCGATCCAAGGTCGGAGATCAGCCGAGATGAAGAGAACTGCCCTTCCCTCCCTCCCTTCTCCCCCGTTCCCGCTATCCGTTCCCCTCCATTCCCTGGAGGCGCACCCATCGATATCCTCCTGGTCCACCAGCTCGACGGAGGAGGGCATCTCCCTCCTGACCTCCAAGCCCAGCACACGACTAGCCCTTTCAGTCTCCCTAATGAGCGCCCTAAGCAGGTCCATCTGTATTTTCGCCCCCGGGAAGTCAAGGGCACCCAAAGGGCTGACCATCCGGTCTAGCCTATGGGAATGGATCGGGGTGGAGAGGACGACTCACTCTAGCCTTACTTACTGGACTCACCGGCTTTTCTTATAATCTCTGCCCAGTTCATCTGGAGGATGTTTCAACTTCACCCTCCTGCAACGTCGGGGGTAAGCAGAACGCACCGATACCCCGCTCCGCGGATCTCTCTTCCAGCTGCCCGTGAGGTCCATCAGAGTGGGAAAAGTGGGACCGGACTGGCCGGAATGGACCGGATGGATTGAGGCGAGGATAGGGTTATATCCCGCCGCGTCGACCGGAGAGGATGATGGAATATGGGCTTCTTCGGATCCTGGGAGAGGGAGCTGAGGGAGAGGAGTGAGAGGAAATCCCGCGAGTTGAGGAAGAGCATCATAGTGGGCGAGCTTCGGAGGATTGAAGAGGCTCACCCGGATCCCAGGTGGAACCTCATCATAGAGAGGATACTGGATGGGAAGCTGGAAGACGACACCATATCATCCCTAGAATCGCTGGTGATGAGGATGGCGTCCGATCCCAGTCGGGTTGGCGACTACCTGAACGAGATAGCGAGGCTCCTGAATATCGGGGTCTGAGCCGATTCGATGAGGGGAGAGAACTGGGATGGGGGAGGTGAGAAGGGAGAAGGAAATGCCCCTCACCCCAGCTCCTTCAGCTCCTTGTCTATCCAGCTCTCCTCCACGACCTTGACCTTCTTCTTTCCGAATATCTTGTCTAGGTATCCGAACTCCGATAGCATGAGCAGAAACACGGCCGACAGATAGAAGGCGTTGACAAACGGGTTCAGGAGCATCTTCAGGTGGAAGTTATGGGCCGGGTTTACCGTCTCAGTGCCGAGAAGCGACGCGGGAACGAGGTGGAGGATCACGTCCCCCACGAAGTCCACCATGCCCAGCACGCCCGTTGCTAGGATGAACACCAATATCCTAACCGACCTGATCTTGGTGTAGAGGTAGATCATGGCCACGTAGCCCACCAGACCGAGGGTCAGGAAGATGACCGAGGTCACGGCAATTATCTGCCTGATTATGACCTTGACCGTTGGCTGGGCCGAGGTCACGGAGCTGAATGGAGATATGGTCCTGAGAAGATGATCTATCAGGAACAGGTAGGTGACCGAGACCGCCAGAACTATCCACGGGACTATTGAGAGCCTCTTCATGTCCATCAACCAGGATGAGAGGTAGGCCATGGCCGCAGATGACAGGAATACCGCGGATGCCGTGAGAAGCCATGGAGTTGAGTGGAACCATGGATAGGGCTCGAAGACAAACGGAATGCCATGGATGACCGCGAACCACACGAGGGCCAGCTCGGTAATCGAGAAGGAGGAGAATACCAGGAATGAAACAAGATCCCTGGTCTCCTTCGTGCTTAAATAGTTCCCGAGGGACCTGATTGCCAGCACTACCAAGCCAGCCAGAGCCAGCAGGTGGAAGGTGATGTAATAACTCACGTTCAGGGCTGGACCAGCTGCCACTTCATTCACCTCCCCCGAAGAAGAACATGTAACCCTTCTTGACTATCTTGCTCCTCGAGTCTCCCGGGTTCCCCCCGCCGGAGGATTCATCGACGGCGGTGAGATATCGGACGATCTTGGGCAGGCTCTCCCTCAGATCCTCCAGGGTCAGGTTGCCGCCCATCCCCTCATGGATCCTCAGGAGCAGGCGAACCCCTGCCAGGGCCGAGTCCCTGTCGGGGTAAACGGCGATGATGGAGGCTAGGCCTGATCTAGGCTTCTCCCCCCCGAGGTTCACAGTTAGGGAGCTGACCCACTTGTCCCCCTCCCTGTATATCACCACCTCGCCCCCGACCGCTGAAAGAGGGAAGCTCCGGGAAAGGAGAGTGGGCTCTATCCTCGCGGGGATGTCCTTCGGGAAGACCTCCGCGACCTCTATGTCGCTACCGAACTTCGCGAGCACCAGCATCTCAGGCGGCCTCACATTCAATGAACATCACCTCCTCCCTTTCCCACCTTCTCCCACACCCTACTTCCCGTCCCATTCACTAGCCCTGATCCTCCAGGGTTCCATCGCGGGGGGAGACGGACCGGGCGGATTGCGGTGCGCCTACCCGCCCCCGTAGGTGGATCTCCTGAGTATGCTCTCTACCCTCTCCATCTCGTGGTTGTAGATGGACCTCATGAGCTCCACCAGCATGGACACCACGCTGCTCTCGGGAGATCCCTTTGATATCACCGCCGCCCCCGTCATCCTGTACCTCCTCACTATAACTATTCTCTTCTCACCCATCTCCACCGAGCTCGGCACCTCCCGCAGGCTGTCCTTGGTGAAGGAGTCTATGGCGGATATGAAGGCGCCGAAGTGCTCCGCGTACTCCCTCGGATGTGAGAAGACCACCCTTCCCTCGGAATCGATCACCACTATGCCCTCAACCTCCATGGGCCTGAGTAGCCTCTTGCCAGTCACCTGCTCGTAAACCCACGCGAAGGCGTCCCTGAGCCCCATGCCAGTGAGGGCGCTCACCCACATCACCTGCCACGTCACGTCCTTCAGCCTGGAAAGCTCCAGCATCTCGGCGACCTCGAACACCGTGGCGGCGTCCGGCAGGTCGGCCTTGTTGGCCAACACGAGCAGGGGTATCGATCGATCCATCATGTTGATGACCCTCCAGAACTCCTCCTTGGCCTCCTGGAACCTGGACCTGTCGGCCGCATCTATCATGAAAATCAGAACGTCGGCGTTCTTGACGTACTCGTCCCACAGTCTCCTCAGGTTCCTCTGCCCGCCTATATCCCAGACCTCGAGCACCAGGCTCCTGACCTTTATCCGCTCGAAGGAGGCGCCGATGGTGGGGAATGTCGCCCCGGGCTCACCCCTCTTGATGTAGTTTATCATGGTCGTCTTGCCGGCGCCGTCCAGACCCAGTATGACCAGTCTAGCCTTCTTCCTGAACAGGCTCAGCAGCTCGTCCAGCATGCATGATCACCTCCGACGACAGGAAGGGATGACACTTGGACAACGAATATCGGATGCGGGACGTAGGATCGACATCAACTCACCGGATCCCGTCGTCCCGCAGATCATCGGGTCACCCTCCCCATCCTCTCAGGCCCGTTGCCCTGATTTTTGCTTTTAAACTATTACCGTCACGACGGCACTCGAATGAATTGTTGTTTTCATATGTTAAATTAACATGAGGTATTTAATATATACCGGCCTTATATATTAATTATTCCGAGGTTCGTCTCGCCTAAGTGGTGACAAAAATTTCAGAGCATCCCATTTACATTTATAGCATAAATCCGTCCCGGAGCATGCTGGTCACATGCGATCGGCCCCGCTGCGCGGTTCCGATCTCGAACCGAGCCCATCTATTCCACGTGTCATTCAGCGGACTGGTCCCGGAGACGTATCATGTTGGCGGCCCTCCGTAACTTCGACCGGATCGTCATCGGCTGGCCACCCGCATGGGATGGAGACCGGGGACTTGGAGGGGTTCATGAGGATCCCATAGCTAGCTGGCTAGATCCATCCCGCTGATTTTCATGACGCGCTCCTCATGTTTTTATCCCTCCTTCGGATAGGCGGCTGGATGAGGCTGACCGTACTGGCTCACGGCGACTCCGACGGGGTCGCGTCCGCTTCCCTGGTCAGGGCAGCCCTCGCTGGCACCTACGACGAGATGGGGGTCTACTTCACCCACCCCTACCATCTCCTGAGGGATTTCAGGGAGTTCGCCTCGGGGGATGTGGTCATAGTCGACGTGGCCCTGAGCGAGGGGGTCTGGAGGGAATTCCTGGCGGAGCTCGCGGGCTACGGGGGAAGGGTCACCTACATAGACCACCACCCCCTCCCCAGGGGTCTGAACGAGCGGCAGCTCGACTCCCTGGTGGAGTCGGTGAGGACCGATGGCTCGGCCTCCGAGGCCACCTTCAGGCACTACTCCGGGATGCTGGACCCAGATTACGATCGGGTGGCACTGTACGGGGCGATAGCCGACTACTCGGACACCACCAGGTGGGTCAGCGAGTCACTCGGCAGGTGGGACAGGAGGCAGATCTACTTCGAGGCCGGAATCCTCTTTCAGGGCCTTGAGGGATCCCGCAGGATGCACGATTTCAAGAGGGAGGTGGTGAATCACCTGTCCGGGAACAGGAGACCGTCGTCTCACGGCGAGCTCGTCAGGAGAGCTCTGAAGCAGGCTGCTAAGAACGAGGAACTTTACGGCTGGGCGAGGGAGATGCTGCGAGTGGCGGGGTGCGTGGGCTACCTGATCGACCCTCCCGGAAGCGTGGGAATAGCGGCAACATACGCCAGGGGAATGGGAAGAGTACCCGTTGGTCTGGCCGCCGAGAGAAGGGGCGGGATCTACTCCATGAGCCTCAGGGGCGACGGAACCGTGGATCTGAACTCCATCCTGAGGGAGCTGACCCCGAGGCTGGGAGGGAGCGGCGGGGGTCACAGGGACGCGGCTGGGGCCAGGATACCTGTGGATAGGCTGGATGAGCTGATCGAGGGGATCAACGAGGCCATCTGCGGCTCCCGGTTGGAAGGCTCAGTTCCGTGCTGCCCACCGGGATCAGGGTGATCCGGCCCCCCTTCCCCTCCTCCTCAGATCGGCCTCAAACGATATAATCTCCTCCAGCAGGGATCCGAGCTCATCCAGGCTCTCCTTTATCCTCCTGAGCTTGCTCCTGTAGCCCTGATCACCGGCTTTCTCGATGATCGATGAAAGGAGCTCGCTGGCCGGCCTTATCTCTCTCTCCAAGAGTATCTTGGGTTGCTCCATGAACTTGTCGACGAAGGCTGGGATGGGGGAGAACAGCTTGGTCCTCCCGTTCTTGGTGTAGGTCACCAGGTAGTCCCTCTCCAGCTTGCTGAGCGACACCGATATTGAGGTCCTGCTCATCCCCGTTAGCCTGACCAGGTCGGCTATGGTCAGGGGATCCCTGCTCACCAGCAGCAGGCCGTAAATCTTCCCCTCTATCTGCTTGTAGCCCCACCGCACCATGAGCCTCTCTATGAGCTCGACTAACCTCCTCTCCTCCTTGCCCAACATATCGGTCATCTCGGAGATGTTCAACAAATAAAAATAAAAAATAATGAATGGAATAGAGATGATTGACTGCCGCTCAGCCCTCACTTCACTTCCTGTAGGCTATGAGGATGCCCCCTATGAGGGCTATCCAGGCTCCAATGGTCCAGAATCCCCCGTCGAACGGGAGGGCTATCAGGGCGAGGATTACTATGCTCCACCCCACCGCCCCGGGACTCCTGTTGTAGTAGTAGAGGAGCCCGAACATTATGAGGCTCAGTACTATCTCGACCCAGCCGGTGGTCACGGCGCCCCCGTAGGCGTAAAAACCGTAAGCCGTACCGGTGGAGGCGGCTAGGATACCATCTATCAGGATGAGGAGCGCGCCGAAGACGGCGGTCCACAAACCTGACTTGCCCATCTCTTCCTCTGCCATGGGGACGACACCCCAATACAACTATATGTCGCTTACATTTAAACATATCCGATACATGAAATATATCGAATATATCTGTTTTACCAGTCAGAGAATGGACCAACTCCGGGCGGTCGGCCTCGCCTCGCCTCGCGTCGAGTCGAGAGTTCAATCCCCGGTACCCTCGTAGAACACCCTGTAGACGGAGACCCTCTCCTCCTTCTCGAGAAGGTAGCGATCGTCCTCGGGATAGTACTTGGCGATCTCCGGGTCACCCCCGGCGAACCTCCTCATGGAATCCAGCGAGTCCCATAAGGTGATCAGGAGGAAGTGAGCCAAATCTCCCTCGTCCCTTCTGGTGAAGTATATCTTCCTCAGACCGTCGACGGAGGAATAGTCGGGGACCGCCCTCCTCACGAGGAACTCCTCGTACTCATCGGCCCTCTCGATGGGCACCCTACCATGCCACAGTCTCACCACCGGCAAGGTATCACCTCATGGATGAGCCTGAGCGTCGGATAAAAGGTTTGGAGGGTCGTGAATGGGCTGATCAAAGCCACCGAGTGGAGTTCCCCGTGGACAGAAGGGAATAGGATCGACTAGTCGTGGAGAGGTCAATCATATATGCGACTGGCTCCGGAACCTTGGGAGGTCCCAGGATTGGTCTCCTACTCCACTAGGGAATTCAAGGGATTCACCCTCGTCGAGTTCCAGCTCGATGGACCCATCAGCCCGGACCAGCTCCCCGGCCTGCTGGAGATGGCCCCCGCGGTCGATCCAACCGGAGGGGTCGTCATTTCCGGAAGGGGGCCCATATGGCTCCACTCAGCGCTGGCCCATCACTACCACCCCACGAGGTGGGTGGCCCATTACGATCCCCGCCTGGGAGGGGCTGTGGTGGTCCAGACCCACCACCCATCGATGAGGGTGGGCCAGGTCGTGAGGATCGCGGAATGATCTGATAGCAGGCTTCTCATTCGGCCAAGTAGCGAGTGGGAGCATTCACGACGGGTAGTTGCCTGTCCGCGGGAGCAGGATGAGGAGGCATTTCCTGTGGCTTCAAGCAGTGCCGTCTCCCTGGACCGGCGGTGGGTCAGATGTGAATGATCACTCACCCTCGCTGCATCTTATAAGCCCCAGAGCAGGTCGCGGTCAGCGGACGCTTGTTAAAAATTGTGCCCACTAGGTGGGAGATTTTAAATCGAAGAAGGAAGGTGGGAATTATAGACTCAGAATCCCGTTAAGGGGGTTGAAAGAGCCTCGTCTCGACGGTTTCGGCCAGCTCCTCGCACTCCTAAATCCCGTTAAGGGGGTTGAAAGTAGCTATGATTTCAGCTTTGAGGAGGGTCATACACCAACCGAATCTCGTTCAAGGATTGAACCTGCATCTCGCTCGGCTACGTTAATATGTGTCAACCTATGTAGTTTTACACGGGTGGCGATGGGGGCACTCTCCTGCAGAGGGGCCTGGCCGGTTCCTTGGTCCGGCTCACCCCTGGCCTTGGCGACCGCGGCTAACGGCGCTCTGAACGCGGCCTTCTCGTTGGCTCTCACCTCCACACTCCTCAGGAAGGAGGGCGCCGTCCTGGCATCGGCTGTCCTCATGATCCTAGGAGGGGCCCTCCTCCTCGTAGCAGGGGGAAGGGAGGCAGCGATTTCGGGGAAGTCCCTGATCCTGAGGTACGGCCTGATGAAGAGAGTGGTCGACCTGTCAGATGTCGTAGAACTCTCCAATGTGGGCGAGCTGTCGGGGTTCAAGCTGGCTCGCCATGTCCCGGGTCTGCTGATCATGGTGGTCGTTTCGGTCCTGTCCGGCTGGATCGCCCTTTACTGGGTCCTCTCAGCGTACTGGAGATCACCACTCGCCCTGCTGGCCTCCCTGACTGGATCCATCACCCTGCAGCACGCCCTGACCGTGATGGCGATGTCGCCCGGCGGGGGCAGGAGGCGGGGTGCCGGTCACCTGGTGAGCATCGCGGCTGGCCTAACGACCTTGGCCACCTCTGCTTTCGCCCCGGACTCGGAGAGGATGGCATTGATCGTGCTGGGTGGGATCGGGCTCCTCTTCTCCCTCGCCTTCTTCCTGACTCCGGGAAGGGTGAGGAAGTTGCTGCTGATAGGGCTGGCTGACGGCAGTCGCGTGCTCGTCGTGGGAGATGAGGGCTTCAGGCGGGCACTCGTTGGGAGATTGAGGGAGGGGACTGGATGATCGGCTGCGTGCGAGCACTCTCCTCCCCTCCGTGGTCCGGGTACAGGTCCATCCTGTTCGCCCTGGCGAGCTCCATCTCCTCGGGAGGATTGATCTACTCCCTCATGACGGCTCCCAGCGACTTAGGGCGGGCGACGATCGCGCTCTTCAGCACCTTGGTTGTAGGCGTCGCTTTGGCCTACCTCAGCCGCGCTGAGGTCGAGGTGGGGGATGGGGAGGTGGTGGTGCGTGGGCCGCTCTACTCGAGGAGGTACGGGCTTGGAGACGTAGTCGAGTTCGTCGAC
>JALWYH010000123.1 GCA_027078475.1 Thermoproteota archaeon | reverse complement strand
CTCGGCGGTCTCCCTGGCCCTGGTCTTGCCGCTGTGGAGCACCTCCTCCACCCCGATCCCGATCCGCTTCAAGAACTTCGCTATCCTCCGAGCCTCCTCTACACCCCTCTCGGTGAGGTGCCTCTCAGGATCCTCCTCCTTGCTCCTGGCCTCGCCGTGCCTCACTAGGCATACCCTCATCTCGCACCCCGGTAGTGTACCGCCATGACCTTATATGATGGTCGGCGTTCTCGCATGTGATAAGGCTGGTGGGAGTCACCCCTCTCGAGGCCCTCCCCGTGGTGGAGGTGGTCGAGAGGGCGAGCCAGGAGGTGGGCGTCGAGGGGTTCGACCTGATCGTGGTCAGGGGCGAGGAGAGCCTGAGGCAGGTCCTGGGTGAGTTCTGGACCCCTGAATCCTCGGGCTTCCACGCGCTGCACATCGCCTTGGACAGGCCCACGGTGATCGTAAGGTTCGAGGTGCCTAGAGATCTGATGGTGGCCTCCATCTACCACGAGCTGGGTCACGCCAGGCTCCACGGACACAGGAGGTACTACGAGATCTCGGTGCCTCAAGACGTCTCGCTCGGGGAGGTCGCCTCCAAGATACTCTACCTCATATCTATAGCGGTCAAGGACTACGAGGTATCCCGATTCCTGACCAAGAGGAACCTCGCCCACACCCAGCGACCGCTCCTGCGGGAGATGCTCCCGCTCGAGCGCCTGCCCTGGGAAGAGATCAGGCGTGACAGGGTAGCCTGCGCGATCGCCCTCGCAGTCCAGTTGAAGCCAATCTTCTTCTCGCTCCCTCTGATCGGTGAGGATCTCGTCCGGGAACTCTCAGGAGCTCCGGATGAATTCCTGACGTGGGCATTCAGTGCGGCCAGTCGATTGGGCGGGGACACCATCGAGAACGTGAGATACGTCGCCAGGTCCTTCTCCCAGTTCCTGATCGAGTTCACGCGTTAGCGTGATCGCATATAAGTGAGTACGGTCACGGGTCTGCTTGTCGTGGGGGGATCGGTGTGCTCCCTCCCTCCGGAGTGTTCTCACCTCTAATAGTTTTTCTGGGACCCTACGCCGTCCTAGCCGCGATCTCCACCTCGAAAATCCTCAGAGAGGGATCATAGCGCGGAAAAGGAGAGTGCAAACGCTCACTCCCGAGAGTGAGGAGGGAGCATGAAGTACCGGAAAACGCATCCATCACTTTCATCTACTTCATCGAGATCATGTTAGAGACCTCCTTGAGGAATGATTCTATAGAGGGGTCTTCCAGCGGAGCTACCCGCCTACCTTCGTGTTTGTGGTGTGGGTATGTGCTGATGTACGGGTGATGAGGTGCGTTATCGTACCTTAGCAGGATTTCCGAGTCGGAGATGAAAGTGTATGAGTATTTCACGATCGATCCCCTAGTAAATTCTGTGATGACGATCCTATGACCTGCCGAAATCGCTTCGATCCTGTACCAACCTACCGTTGGGAGTGGACCGGGTCTGAGGGCCCTCAAGACCACGTTACGGAATCCGTGACTCTTAAGCAGCTTAGTGACGTATGATATCCTCTCGTTAAGCTTCAAGGTTGTTTCTCCCTAAAGACCTGAGCTTGCTCTCCACTGTCACGAGTTCCTCGACCAAAGCCTCCCAGACCATGAAATCCCCATGGACTTCGGGGTCATCGGGTTCAGGGATGAGGCCTTCCCTCCACGACCTGATGAACTCCTCGCTATCCATTCCGTACTTCTCCTCGAACCTCTTCAGTTCGGAGAGCAGCCACTTCCTCCGGAGAACCAGCTCCTCTATTTCCCCTAGGCTCAGCGTCATGTCGCTCTTGTAAAATGGGTGACCTCCGGTTATAACGGTATCGTGGAGTGCAGTTCCCGTATTCGTACCCGAGCCGTGCATGAACATTTCAGGACCCGCTGAAGTATCCCGTTAGGGGCGGGGCTGTGGAACGCTCTTGATGAGTAAAACCCAATCGATATGCCTTGAGCCCATTAAATTACAAGAGAACAGGACACTACGGTACCATAACGCGGAGCTAAGATCCTTGAATGGGGGGTATTGACACCTTTCCCGCGGAAGGTACTCCATATCTCAACCTGCGACCGTCAATAGCTCACGGGAAACTGATGTGAACGCTCATCAGAACGAAAAAAATCAGGGGTTCACAGCCATCTGATCGAACATTAGATGGGTGATGGTGGCTTGGGGAGATGGAGCTTTAGCCCCTGCCCCGATCCTGGCTATCACCATGCTGTCCGTTTCCCTGCTCTTAAATAGCTCATGGAAGCGCGCCTTTAGATTATGCCTCTCACCATTTCAGTTAGTCAGGTAGACAAGATACTCGAGTGGGAGAAGCGCCGCCAAGTATATGAGGCCGATTAATAACCACCTTCTATACCTCCCTAATAGCGCTGATGATCCCTCAAGCAGGGAGAGAGGTATTATCAGCAGATCTCCCGATCTACCGCTTCTCCAAAGGTGGGATAGTGAGATGTAAGACGATAGCATTGAATTGTTAATCAGAATTATCGTCAGGGGAAGATAGAGCTTCTTCCTGTAAAGGAAGGCTAGCAGGGTGAAGAAAATTAAATTATTGACGTAGATAAAGAGCAGATCATTCATCCCTAGCCTGTGAACCTCCACCCATTCATAAGGCCTACCCTTGACAAAAGAAGCCTATCAGAAGACCAACGTCCTGAGAAAGAAGAACGAGAAGGTCAGGAGTGCGGTGATCGCCGTCAGAATTATCAGAAGAATCGCTGACCTTTTTCCGAATAGGTAGTAAGAGGCGATAATTGAGAACAAGATAGAGGCAGGAACGACCAATATGGGTGGAAGGGCATCGGCTGGAAATGAGAGGGGTATGGAGGTACTAACTAAGTATAGGGCAATGGACCCTCTCAGCTTCCCGAAACTTAATTCTAATCCCTTTCCGATCAGGTACATGGGGTAAAGGAGGATCAGGAGAAAAGCGCTCATCGTAACAGAGGATACTGTGAGGAAGAGCGGACCTACTTTCAAGTTGTAAAAGCGGGGGCCGAAGTTTAAGTTGAGAGAGGACAGCAGTATTATTGGAAATAGCGTTCCTGCTAGGTTGGAAAAGGTCTCAAAATCTCCTGGAACCTCGGTTCTCTTATCTAGGGGTCTGTGTGTATCGAGGAGCAGCCTCATGCCTTTCACATCTTTAGTAATGTCTCTCAGCGCCCTCTGAAATACCTCCCATTTTCCATATTTGGAGACGTAATGATCAGCTTCTATTTCAAACCACCAGAACGCTCTGTTCGCGCGCTACTGCTTCTGCTTCTCCA
The DNA here is from genome assembly GCA_027078475.1 of Thermoproteota archaeon. Classification (GTDB taxonomy): domain Archaea; phylum Korarchaeota; class Korarchaeia; order Korarchaeales; family Korarchaeaceae; genus Korarchaeum. The sequence goes on along the minus strand of JALWYH010000123.1, from coordinate 7,681 downwards.
AAGGTCATTCCCGTAGTAACAGAAATGGCCCCAGCGGATACAATGAACGAACCTGTGACCGCAGCTCCATAACTGACTAGTGGGGTCCAGTCATGTGTGTAGTAGCCATATAAGGCCTGGGTTAATGGAGCCAGCGGGGGAGCTACTAGCAACAAAACAATGTAGATGGATATTCCCCTTATAAGGCTCCTCTTCATTTTTCACCCTTAATTCCTAGGAGTGATTTATAATTTTTCTGATAGATCCACGATTGAACATATTATAATAATTATGTTATCTAAAATTCCCGACTTAGCCCTCTAAACTCTCGGGCGACAACGTCCTCTGGCAGTTTATTGGGTGAAATCCCCGAATTCATGGAAATGAATGCCAAGGAAGCGAGGCGTTGCTTTTGGTATCTGCAATAATTGATCTCTCCTATCCGGGGCTCTATCCATTCCATGTACACGGATGTCCCTATCGCGTCGCGCGCGAACCACTGATAATACGGTAAGGGGCTGATCTGGGGGTGGGCTTACTGAATTATGGCGCTGGTGCTGCGTATCCTCGAGCATGCCGGGAGATTCCTTGAGGCACTCCTCGGAGCCGCCTTATGAAGGATGTGCTATGCACTGGTGAGCAGCTCTAGGTAAGCTCGGTTTCACGACTTTACGGGCAGGGGACGAGAAAGGCCTGCGCGTTGCTCTACATTGTCGTCATTATCTTGATGCGCCTTTCAGCCCGATGACAGTGGCGATAGATTTCGTTGATTCTGACCTATCCTGAAAGCAGCGAAGATCTCTCGAGCAGTGTGTTTCTTAATACTCTTTGTGCGGCCTGTTGTCTCTCCCATTCTGAACGCGCTTGAACGATCAAGGAGAGGGTAGCTGTTGAAGTTCCCTGAGATGCCTTACCGAACTATTCCCGTCACCTCACCTGATGATCCAGCCTCCCTCCACCTTCCTGTACCCCCTCCTCCTCAGAGACTTCAGCTTCTCCGTCAGCGGTTTCAGGGGAAGGTTCTCCTTGAGGACTATCCCCTCCGTCAGGGCGTCCAGGATCACGGTGGAGTATGGAAGGACCTCTAAAGCCTCCTCCGGTGTGAAGGAGTGGACATCCACCGGAATTCGTGCCTCCCTGAGGTCTTCTAGGAGTCGCTCTAAGGTGGATGGGTCCTCGTAGATCAGGAGCAGGTCGTAATCGCTTGCTGGGGTGGCATCCCCCCTGGCCCTCGAGCCGAACAGTACGGCCGTGACATCGTACCTCTTCACGATCTCCTCCAGCTTCCTTCTCCTCTTTCTATCCCTCTCGACCATCCTCCTCAAGAATCCCTTCAGCATAGGAGACTATCACCTCCGCGCAATCGACCGCTTTCTCCGCCTCCTCCCTCCTGTAATCCCTCAGTCTGGCGTCCGGGTACCTAGCCTGAACATAGTGCTCCTCCAGGCCCTCGCACTCCCTCAGGGTATCTGGGACATCGAGTACCTCAGAGAGGGCGTCGAGCAGCTCGGATATCGAGTGGGTGTAGGGCTTGAATCCAGTCTTCTTTATGAGCAGGGCCTTCAGGGCGAACTCGGCGGCCTGTTGCGAGTTAAGTGCTGCGAAATCGTAGTATCCATCATCCAAGTCCCTCTTGGCCACCTGAAGGAATCTTTTGGCCTTCTCCATCCACTTTTCGTATATCCTCTCCACAGGATGAAAGAGTGTGAGCTAATATAAAATGAGCTCACACAACACGACCTTCCCCGCCCGGCTAGGCAAGGAATCTCATGACCCATCCGGTTGAGAATGAGGGCAGCTGCCTTCGTTCCGCGTATCGGGAGGAGCTTGACTTTATAGTTCAATCTTGGAGTTTACCCTCCGATCTGCCTACACGCTCGAAGATCGCGCAACCTCCCGAATTCATTGCTTGAAGCTCCCTTCCACACAGCTTAAATCTGAGGCTCGCGCGAGCCCGCAGTGATCGCGATGGTCGGGATCAATTGGGGGGGTCCCGGACCGTCTGAGGGTGTGCCCTGATGCTGACGCGGAACAAGGTCCTCCTGCTGATTCTGCTAGTTCTTGTGGTTTACGCAGTCATTTCCAGGATGGGTCCCGAGCTCGGACCATTTCCCAACCCTCTCAAGGTCGAGAAGTGCACCGAGCTGGAGGGGAAGCCCGTCCTGTTCGCTCCCGGACCCCTCCTGGTGGTGAGCACCGACTCTCCTGGGATGGACACCTACGCCTTTAGATCTGACGGCTCGGTGGCGTGGAAGATGGAGCTGCCGGGCAGGGCCACCTACGCGTCCTGGTGGAATGATAGAATAGCGATAGGAACCGACTCAGGGGCCCTGATCGTGATAGGAAAGGACGGATCCGTCCTGGGCAAGATGAGGTTCGAGGGAGATGTCCAGTTCATCAAGTGGAGCGGCGACGGGAGGCTGGCGGTCGTGACCAGAGTTATCTCTCCTAAGGGTGAGGTCGCGACGCTCCAGCTCCCCTGGAAGGTGAAGCTCGGGGGTTACGCCACCTATCTGGGGTGGCTGGGCAAGTTCGTCCTCGTCTCCCTGGGGAACGGCAGCACCTCGTGGCTGGAACTCATCGGGATGGGAGGGCCTGTGCTGGAGAGGCCCCTCGACGGAAAGGTGCTCGACGTCAGCGACGCCGTCGCCATCGCCGCCGGTGACAGGGTCGTGATAATGGGCGCTCAGGGCAGGGAGAGCGAGGTTCCAGTCTCAGCCTCGGTTAGCTGCTGGAGGAAGGGGAAGCTTTACCTGGGTGGTGGGGACGGTCTCTACGTCTACGACGGATCCCTCAGGAAGCTGGTCAATGGGAGCGTGGTGGAGCTGGCGTGCGACGGGGGAGTCGCCGCTGCGATGCGCGTGAACGGCAGCTGGTCGGTCTACATGGACGGGCAGTTCTTCAAGGTGGAGGGGAGACCCTACAACCTGCAGTGGAGTCCCGATGCGAGCAGGGTGGCCTTCTCCATTCAGGGAGGAACGACGGGGGTGGCCGGGAACGGGCTGATCACGATCAGGGGCTCCCTGGCGGGCTGGATTGGGGACAGGGTGGCTGTGTACAGGGAGGGAGAGGTGTGCTTTGTTCCCCCGTGAACCTCGAGTTCTCGGTGAGAGATCTGGGCAGGGTGCTGGATCGATCGGCAACCAGCTTGAATGCCTGGCCATGCATGACCTCGGAGTTCGTGTTAGAAGGCGAGGGGCTGGAAGAGAGCGAGAAGGAGCCGGCCGTACGGGCCCAGGAGGGAGGCGCGATTCCCAGAATGCTTCTGGAAGCCCATCCACAGCCGCTTCCCTAATTGACTGTCCGGTCAGTAAATTTTTATTTGACCGTGTGGTCAATGAACCGGTGCCATTATGGGCGCTAGAGTGAAGGCAGCCGCGTCCCACTTCAAGAGGTACCTGCTGCCCTACTCGATCCTAGCGATAATCGCGGGAGTTGCCGTGGGCTACACCTACAGCAGCAGCTTCTTCAAGGCGAACAGGCCCCTGATCAGTGACGCGATAATCGCGCTGGCCATCCTGACAATCTACCCTTCCATGATCCAGCTCAAGATGGAGAGGCTCGGGATCGCGGCGAGGAAGGTCAGGGAGATCGTCCTGTCCATGATCCTGATATTCGCGGTCTCCCCTCTCCTGGCCATTGGCTTCTCCACACTCCTCCCAAGTCAGGACGTGGCCTTGGGCTACGTGGTATCCAACGTGGTACCCGCCTCCAGCGCGTCCATAGGATACGTCCTCTTGGCTGGCGGTGATATCGAGCTCGCCACGGTACTGGCAGTTCTCAGCCTGGCCGGATCGATCGTCGCCATCCCCGCCTACTTGGGGGCCTACGCCTCCGTTGCGTCGGTCAGCCTCCCCATGGGGAAGGTGATGAAGGCCCTCCTCTACACCCTCATCACCCCCTTCATCCTCGGCCAGCTAACGAGGTACTTCCTGATCGGCAGGAAGGCTCGGGGGCTGGCTCACAGGGAGGCACTGCTCGCGGTCGCGGGGCTGAGGGAGGACGGGGGATCCCCGGACGGCGGGGTGCTGGAGAGGTACGAGTCCCTGGTTAGGGAGTTCAAGGCCAGGTTCATCGAGGAGCTGGAGAGGTCTGTGAAGCCCCACCTCTCACTGACCACCATGATCTCGATGCTCCTCCTGATAGCCCTCTTGGGGGCGAGCAGGGCCCGGCTGATAGTGGGGAGGCCCTACACCACCTTCGAGATCATAGGCATGCAGGCGGTGATGCTGGCGATCCTCCTCGGGGTGGTAACTGGTGTGGATCGGCTCATCGGAGTTAGTTACGAGGAGAACGAGGCGATAGCCTTCATATCCGCGACCAAGAATCAGAGTCTGGCCGCTGCAATAGCGGTGATGGCTCTCGGGCCCGGCGCAGCGGTTGTGCCAGCCCTCATCCCGGCTGTGCAGGCGCCCGTGGCCGTAGCCTACCTCCACGCGTCGCCGCGCCTGAGGAAAATCTTCCCCACTCGCTAGCTTTTTTACGGAGGTGGGTCAGATGGCGGGGAGAGGTATGAGGATCGCCTTTCCAGTCGAGGACCACAGGGGGCTCGACGACAGGATATTCGAGCACTTCGGCCATGCACCCGCCTTCCTCCTCGTGGATGTGGATGGGGAGGGCAGGGTGACCGGAGTGAGCACGCTGGACAACACGTTTCAGGGGCACCACGGTCCTGGCATGGTTCCTGCACTGCTGGCTAGGGCGGGAGTGAACGTACTCATATGCCGGGGACTGGGCAGGCGGGCGATGGAGTACTTCAGGCAGCTGGGGATCGAGGTGATAGGGGGAGCCAGCGGGAGGGTCGGTGAGGTCCTAAATCTATACCTCTCCGGACTGCTGGAATCAAGGGATTACAGGCCAGCGGAGAGATGGGGAGGATGCCATGAGCAGGAGGGATGCGAGGGAGAGGGCCAGGGAGAGGATAGTTAGGGGGGCCATGAGGGTATTCTCGAGGTACGGCTTCTTCAGGGCCCCCGTCCACCTCATAGCCAGGGAGTCGGGGATATCCAAGGGACTGATCTTCTGGTACTTCTCGTCGAAGGATGAACTCATCCTGGAGGTGGCTAGGAGGAGCCTCCCCGCGGACCTCCTGAGGAAGTGCCTTGAGGAGCGACAGGGGAGGGAGCTCCTCGAGTGCATAGGGAGGAGGTACCTCGAGAAGTACAGGGATGAGGAGATGAGGAGCCTCCTCATATACTCGATGGGAATCAGCCAGGCCTATCCGGAGCTGGAGGAGGAGGTCAGGGTGACGTGCGATGAACTGCTGAGGGAGGTGGCGAGGAAGGCCTATGGGGACGATTCCCCAAAATCCATGGTGAGGATGAGGGCCCTCTTCGGCTCCCTCCTCTGCTACGTGCTGAGGAGACCCAGGAATGTGAGCGAGGAGGAGTACCTTAGGGACCTGCTGGAGGTTCTTGGCTAGCCCGAAGGGCCATTGGACCGTCAAAACGAGAAGTTCCCGACATCGCATCATGGATGTCCTGAGCGATGCCCGGATTCATGGTGTGTCGTCAGCTCTGATAAGGAGCCTTGAAATCCAGCTTGAAGAATTGGGGTAGAGCTGGCAAGTGCTCATAGAGCAGATTATAGCCCCGATTTCTTAGAGAGGGTCTAACTTAGATGAGAAAGAGTGAAGCCCCATGTCCCGCTTCCGCACCCTCGCTGTGCCCCGCAAGGCGGAGCAAGTCCCGAAGCCAAGGATATTGGTTAATCATCCTTTACCAATTTTTATATTTAATTGGTCAATTATAATTTACCAATGTGGCTGGAGGAGGTCCTCTACAGGATGGGCCAGAGGGCCAAGACCGTGGCTGGACTCAGGAGGAGATTCTTCCTCGACGAGATCCCAGATAGAGGACTCGTCCTCCTCCCGGGGATAAGGGGTGTGGGAAAGAGCGTCGCCCTACTTCAACTCTTCTCCCAGCATGATGGTTACCTCGCCTGGATCGATGAGCTCAGGCTCTTCTACGGAAAGGGGATTAGGGACTTGCTGAGGGAAGTGGAGAGGAGGGAGGGCTCAGGCCTCGAATCTCTCGACGCCACGATCCTGCTGGACGAGGTCCACTACGATCCGGAGTGGGCTGGCACTCTGAAGTGGCTGGCTGACATCTTCAGGGGGAGGGTCGTGGCGACGGGCTCCTCAGCGCTGGCCTTCGAACTCACTCCGGAGCTGGCAAGGAGGGCGAGGGTGCTGTGGGTCTGGCCCCTCTCGTTTTACGAGTGGCTCCACCTGAGGGGCGAGGACGTCAGGCCAGTAAGGATCGAAGACGTGCTGTTCGGGGATGTGGAACCGGAGTACAGGCCGGGGTTCGAGAGGTTCCTCATGGAGGGCGGCCTCCCCGTCACGCTCGAGCTGGGGATCGACGCCGTGATGAGAAGCGTCGAGAGGGTCATATTCTCCGACCTGCTCGTCACGGGCGGCTTCGACAGGAGGACCCTCTCCTTGGCCCCCAGGGTGGTGAGGGAGCTGGCCATTCACCCCGGGATCAGCGTCGAGAGGATAGCCTCCGAGGTGGGCCTCTCCAAGCCCACGGTTATCGCCCTGCTTGACTCGCTGGAGAGGGCCGGCCTGATAATCCAGCTGAGGCCCTTCGGGCCCAGGTCCTCGATAAGGAAGGGGCTGAGGAGGTACTTCGTCACGCCCACGATCAGGTACTCACTGACCAGACCCGACTACGATTACGGCCTCCTGATGGAGGAGTACGCCGCCTCCCTCCTCTATCACCTAGCTTTAAGGAGGGGGTGGGAGCTGACCTTCTGGTCCGGTGAGGGACCCGACTTCGTCCTGATCGCCGGTGCGAGGAAGATAGCTGTCGAGGTGGGGATAGGCAGGAAGGGCGGCAGGCAGATCAGGATGGCCTTGGACAGGGTCGACGAGGGGATCGTGATATCCGAAGAGGGACCCAAGAGGGAGGGGAGGGTGAGGTGGGTACCCCTGGCCTCCTTCTACAGGGGTTACTGAGCGGACGTGTCGGATACATCGCCCTCGGGCTTGGAGGCCGCGCTACTCTGCTCAGCGTGGGGATGGAGAGGAGACCATCCCTCCTAATACTCCCTCTGCTCACCCCCTCGGGGGACAGCCAAGAGGTCAGCGGAGCTCATGATGCTGAAGTGTGAGAAGCTGCTTAGAAGAGTTCAGACGGCTTGACTGATCACTAGGCCGGAAGAAGGACGTACGCACTGCGGTGGTGGAGATGTCGGCCCGGATCTCGTGGTTCTACTCACGGGGTAATCTCTCCCTCATCCTCTCCAGCAGCTCCCTAGCCACCTCAATCACATGGGAGGCCGCCGACTCGTCGAAGAAGTAGGGCCTGTGATCGGCCCTCTTCCTCTCCCCGAACAGCCACATCATACTCTCCCTCGCGTCCCGACCCAGAAGCCTTCCGAGGGCGTTCGCCACCTTGTCGTCCTTGGTCGTCCTGATGTCCCCTATCAGGGCCTCGGCCATGAGCCTGACCGAGAAGTAGGCGGCGCTCACCGCCTTATTGTAGCAGCCCATCTCGAGGTCCTTCCTCGCCTCCTCGAACAGGACCTCACTCTTCCTTACCTTCAAGGACCTTTCCGCCATGCTCCCTGAACCTCTCCACGGCATCCCTGTCCTCGGGCCCGACGATCAGGGGGCTCAGTACCCCTCCTACCCCGAGCCTGTCCTCCGCTCTCACTGCGGCCCTCATCACGAGCATGGTAGCCTCGGGGTCGTGCT
>JALWYH010000122.1 GCA_027078475.1 Thermoproteota archaeon | reverse complement strand
CTCCCCCCCTAGGTCGACAAATAATAACGGTTGGGTCAAGTCCGTTCACTCAGAATTATTGTATCATCAAAAATTTCTCCTATTCTCCTGCTGGTGGTGACTAGGGCCGCACCGAGATCCATTGCGGTGGCCACGGCGATGGCGTCGAGCAGCGAGATCTCCTCCTCGGCAGCCAGCCTTCCAGCTGTGAGGGCAACTCCCTCCTCCACCGGAATCAGGGAGACGGGCCACCTCTTCACAGTAGCCACGATCTCGTTGGCCTTCCTGACGGAGAACTCCAGGCCGATGACCTGATAGAGCTCCGAGAGGGTGATGTAGTTCACGTACACCCTGGCCTTCCCATTCGCCGCGTTCTCAAGGATCTCCTCCACTATATCCGATCCCGGGAGATCCGAAAGGTACGTGATCATGGAGGTCACGTCAAGGACGAACGACACCCTTTCTCCTCACCCCCGTGACCAGCTCCGTGGGATCCCCTCTAAAGCTGAGTATTCCCCTTCCCCTGCCCTCCGGTGGGGCCACTATGACTATTTCACCGCTGAAGTCAAGCACCTCCACCTCCTTTCCCGGGGAGATCCCGTACTTCTTCCTTATTCGAGCCGGGAGGACCAGTTGGCCCTTCGTGGATACCTTCGCTGGCATCCTTATGAGTAAAACGAAATACAATAAAAGTATTACTAGGAAACATCAACTTTCTCTCGGGAATTCCAGTTACAGATGCGGATAATATCGTGATACATCGAAAAATAAAAGAAGATTCGGACTAGTTATTATGTATATTAACACTAAAAACTAATATAATGGATTAATTTGGTTGTCGATCGCGGTTTTACATTTCTTGAGAAGGTATTACCGCTTTGCGGGATGCACCTACCAGTGGTGGCGACAATCGGGTGGCGAGCAGACCAGTCCGCGAGCAGAGAGAACTAGATCAGGGGAAAGAGAAAAGAAGGGAGATGAGCATGATTGGAGGGAAAGAAAGGTGGGAGATGAGATGTCAGGGCAGGGTGTGAATCACCCTGATCTCTGAATCCCTCACCGCGCCATCCCCGTTGGAATCGACCCATTCCACCGCTACCAGCAGGTGTCCCTTCACCTCGTTCGGGTGATTCAGGAGCCACATTAGAGCAGTCCTGGTACCATATCTCGTCACGCCGGCGACCCATGTGGTGAAGTTGCCGTCGCATTCCAGGTAGATGAGACCGTAGTCCACCTTCCCTTCGATGGACCGGTGCGCCTCTCCCTCAATTGAGAGGACCCCCTCCTCCCTGTCTATGAAAACACCCAGCCTAGTCCAGGGCTGGGGATTGATGGAAAGGACACCAACCAGCAGGATGTTGTTCCCCTCCCAGTAATGGGCCATCCCAGAGAGGTTCCTCAGCAGGTCCTCGTTGAAGGCCACGTCTGTGTAAAGCCCCCTGTATCTCGACGAGAAGGGCCAGCCCTGAGGATGGGACCTGCAGGCCCTGATGGCGGGTGATGCCACGGGGATCACTTCTCTGGCGGCCGGCACGGACTCCCTGAAGTGGGCCACCACCTCATGGTCCGAGTTCATGACCATCCTCAGGTAGCGCGACTGCGAGGCCACCCTCTCGCCGTCCACCGACCAGTGATCGAACTCCCAGCCTGCGTTCGGCCTGGGAGAGAGTGTGATCCTGGTGCCGGCATCGATCCTGTGGGTTCCCTTCCCGTACGGGCCTACGTCACCCGAGCCCGGGGGATCCACCCTCACGGTGAGCCTGGGCTTGCGGAGGAAGAGGTACACATCGGCGTTGCCTCGTCCCAGGTCGAACTGGACCTGGTTCCCACTTTTAATCACGTTAGAGACGGCACCGATAACCTCCCAGTGATCCACTAAATATCCGCGGCACGATCGGGCGTAAGTGAACCTGTAGGTTCCCCTCCCCCAGTAGGCGGTGTCCCCATCGCCGAACCATCCGCTGCGGTGGCGCGTAAGGAACTCTCCGCGGAGGGGTGTTCCGCACCCTCCCAGGTGGCTCCCGGTGTCAACATCTATTATGTGGACGTTGGAGTGGCAGGCGGCCACCGGCCGGACGGTGAGCAGCCCTAGAGCCATGATCAGGACCAGTCCCGGCGTGGTCATGCGACTTAAATTACTGTTCATGCATATGATCGAAAATTTTGTTGGATATTCCTTTATAAATATTTTGGTTAATTTAACTTTCAGGTGAGAACAACTAGCCTAGGTCCGGTGGTCTCCGATCCCTCCTCACGGACTTCCCGGCCGATCCGCGCTCCTGATGGGAGCGAGCAAGCTGTCCTTCACGAATAGAGCCCTGAGAACGTGCCCTTCCCCGGCACCTATCCTGATGACTGGCGTCATCCTGCCGCTTCTCTTCCCATCGAGCTCCCACTGGTAGAAGGTATACCCCTCACCCGGTAACGCGGTGACGGTCATCGCACCGCCTTCCCCGCGGGAGCGCCTCCCAGGCGGGGGATCGGTGGTCCCATTCCCTATCACCTCTATGATCAGGGCGGCCCCCTCATCCAGCCTCTCCTTATCCTTCCCCAAATCGATGCCCTGTGAAGGGACAGGGCTAGATTGCGGGAAGAGTTCGCCACCCAGGCATGGAGTCTGGGCTGAGGGCTCGAGATGCTCCATAAGGCCCCCTGGCGCGGAGAAAGGAGGCCATCTGCGATGGCTGGGGTGGGCATCCGCTCCCCCAATCCGTATTCCGCCGAGGCCCTCCATCACCAGCAGTGAGGCCAGGGCCACCACTGCCGCCAGGCCCACACATAATTTTCGATTCATGAATGCTTCTGAAAGATGGGTGAACCATAATTCATTTAAATATTTCCTCACTTGACGGCAACCCGGTAATCCACATGGATCTACCGACCCGGTAACATTATAACCCCTTATTATCGATGCGGCATTTTCCGATGGGACGGTCGGCCAGCGATAGGGAGGCGAAGTGTCGGATCAGACCGGTTGCAGCGGGTGAAAAAATGTAGAGGTGGGAAATGGTTTTATTTTCGTGGTGGAGGGGAACGTGGCGGTGGTTCACGTCGTTTCCCTCAGGATTACCGTCGCCGCGGTCGTCCTCGTCGCGGGCCTGCTTCTCATCGGTTTCAGCCTGATCTCCGGTCCTAATGTAATCGGAAAGGGTGACCTGGGGAGTAGCGTGAGACCGCGGGTGAGGGCTGGCAGGGGGAGCGGAGAGGACGATATGCTCCGGCTGAGGAGAGAGAACGACCGGCTGAAGAGGGAAATATCGAGGCTCATGAATGAAGTCCGGGATCTGAGGGAAACCCTGTCGCGATACAGATCCGTCAACGAGTCCAGTCAGCTGGCCATGGATGAGATGAGGTCCCTCCGGGAGAGGATTAGTAACCTCCTGAACAGGCTCGATGAGCTAAACAGGAGCTACACAGAGCTCAAATCGAGGTACGAGGCCCTTTACTCAAAGTATCAGGAGCTCAGGAGGGAGCACGACAGGCTGGTCAGCAGATACAAGGATCTCCTCTCCAGGTACGAGAACCTGACGAGGAGCTTGGATGAGCTGAGGAGCTACAGGTCGTCGGCAGCGAGGGTGAGAGGTTACGTGAGAGAGGCCAGGGAGTTCCTGAAGACCGACACCTACAGGGAGGAATTCTACGACTGGAGGCTCTGGTTAATAGGGGAGAATTACAACCCGGGCATGAGCGGCGCCGAGGCCAACAGGACCGTCGCCTGGATATTCGCCCGCATGGTCGAGAGGGATCTCAGGTACAATGCGGATCTCTACAGGAGGATGCTCGCTGACTGGCTGATGGCCCATCCCGCCAACGATACAATACCCCTGGCCAACGAGGTGGCCAGACTCTTCTACTCGCTGGACCACAGGTACGCCGTTCCCGGCAAGGACGAGCCCAATGCCGAACTCCCTCTCTTTCCCGTGGAGCTGCTGGCCTACGGTCTGGGAGACTGTGAGGATCACGCCATGCTTATGGCCGCCCTCTACAGGGTGGCTGGGATCAGGACCGCCATCGTGGTGGTGAGGGATCACACTGACGTGGCCATAAACCTCAACGGAACATGGCTGTTCCTGGAGGCGTCTCTCCATGGGAAGAACCAGGAGGATCTGCCAAGCGGCTTTTACTCCACCGTGACCATATGGATCCTCCAGAAGGAGTACAGGGACAGATGGGGAGGATATCGGGCTTATCTGGCGGAGATCCATCCCAAGAAAGGTAATTCGAGGATCGTCAGGACATCGGGCCCTGCGGGGGACTGAGGAAGGAGAGGGGAGAGGTTTACAGCCTCCTTACGGATCCCCGTGAACCCGCTGGAACTTGCCGGAAGATGGTCCGTCGGGTCGTTCTCACTGGGTTCGAGAGTTAACGGACATTTTCTTCCCCTCCCCCTTGGGACTCTCCTCCTTCCTGAGGGCCTACCATCAGCCTCGGGAGTTCCTGGCGGTGGATTCCGAGCTGAGGTCTCGCATCATCGCGACACGGCCCGAGGGGGAAGGCCGGTGCAGCACCTGACTCGACCTGATCGGGATCAATCCTCCCTGGCCGTGCCGGAGTGCTAGACCTTTTTAGTGTTCGATGAACGGGGGACTGGATGGGAAACAGGAGACTGGGACTGAACCTCCTCTCGGTAACGCTCTACTTCATCTCCATATGGCTCGTTGCATCCGTCCTGGCGCGCTATTCGAGGGATCTGGGGATAGACCTGACGGGCATAAGCGTGATCTGGTCGTCGGTGTCGCTGATCACCCTGATCATGAGGCCCGTCACCGGTCATCTGGCTGACAGGTGGTCGAGCAACGCGGTAATGCTGGTTGGCTCCCTGCTTTCCCTGATATCTTCCCTCATCTACCTGGTAGCGGGCGACTTTCCGTCCCTCCTGGCTGGGAGGGTGATCCAGGGGCTGGGTAACTCCTTCTTCATCGCCCCCTCGGCGGTGGCCGTGGCCTCCAGCTCCTCCAGCGTGGGCCTCGCCCTGGGCCTGAGGTCCATGCTCATCTCGTTCGGGGGTGTGGTGGCTCCCCCGATAGCCGGCCTGCTGGCTGACTCCATCGGGTACTGGGCCGTCTTCTCCCTCGCAGCCATCTCATCCCTGGTCATAGCCGCGATGAACGCGAGGCTCAGCAGGGAGGCTGCCAGGTCGGGGTCAGGGGCTGGGTGGAGGGACGCGTTCAGCGACACGGTCCTCGTGGCCATGGGCCTGGCCGCCCTGGGCGGCGCCTCCCTTATGGTGGTACTGGAGCTCGTCCAGGTCCACTACAGGGATCTGGGCTACGGGGCCTCGGTCTTCGGATACTTCAGCATGTTCTTCGGGGCGTCCGGCCTCCTCTCCAGGTACCTGTCCGGCAGGCTGGCCGAGAGCAGACCCGTGGCTGTGATATCGACCGGCTACGGCACGATGCTCCTTTCCCTGATCGCCCTGTCCAGGTGGTATGAGCCACCAGGGGGCTTCGGCGCCGCGGCCCTGCTGGGATTGGGGCTGGGGCTGACGATCCCCGCCCAGCAGTACGTCACAATCAGATGGGTTCCCGATGGGGCGAGGAACAGGGCGATGGCCCTCTACGCGATGGGGGCAGATGTGGGCAGGTTCTCCGGTCCCCTGGTCATGGGAGTCGCGGCCGGCCTGCTGGGATACGGGGGCGCCTACCTGCTCACTGCCTCCTTCCCCTTGGCTGCCTTCCCTCTCATCACCGTTCTCTCGAGGAGGGTGAGGCATGCCCAAGGCTAGGATGAGCAGATCCTTCCTGAGGATCCTGGGATCGTGCATCCGGATCCTGGACGAGTACGGGACCCCGGAAGAGCATGCCTCCATGGGGGCTCCCCTCCTGGGGGAGCTATCTCCAGGCATCATCGAGATGGCCAGGAGGCAGAGGGCTCTTCCACTGGAGAGATGTCAGCTGAAGGTCCAGAGGGCCCTCACTCCAGAGGAAAGGAGGACCCTGGCTGCCTTCTACACGAAGGACTCTGCCCTGAGGTACATGGAGGCGGCCCTAGGGATGGTGGAGGGCGAGGTGGTCCTGGGCGATCCCTTTATGGGATCCGGCAGGACCCTGACCCACCTGATCCCCCTACTCGGGGACAGGCTCCGGATGGTCTGGGGGGTGGAGAGGGCTCCCTTGCCTGCTCTGGTGGCCTACACCTCCCTGCTGCACGTCCTGGGTGGCAAGAGCCACCTCATCAGGGTGTGGGTCGGTGACGCCTTCCTGCTGCACTCGGACGGGCGCCTGCCTCGATCCAACCTCATCGCCACGAACCCCCCCTTCACCAGGTGGGACAAGCTGGATCCGGCCTACAGGCAAGTCCTCTCCTCCGTCATCGGTGGCAGGCCCGGATGGAGGGAGCGCCTGGGCAGGAGGTGGCTGAGCCTACAGGTGCCAGCCATTCTCCTCATAGACGATCTCCTGGTTGACGGGGGAGTCCTGGCCTCGGTCCTGCCGGCGTCCACCTTCTACACGCTGTACGGCAGGGGGGTCAAGGAGCTCCTCCTGTCGGGCTACCACGTGGCGATCATGGTGGAAGGCAGGGACTCCTTCTCTGATGGGAGCGGCTTCAAGGAGATGGTCGTGGTGGCAAGGAAGGGGAGAGAAGGTCCCACGAGGCTGATCGGATCACAGGAATCCAGCGAGGTGAGGCTGGGGGACCTGCCCGGGTTCCTCCACCTGAACTGGCTGTCCCTCTTCAGGGTAGGGCTGCGAGATGCCGTGCTGGAGTATGTCGAGCCAGCGATGAGGAGCGGGAAGCTGACGAGGCTGGGAGAGCTGGGGCTCAGGATCATCAGGGGGGTGGAGATGTACGGTCCCGATTTCTTCTTCCTCCCGAACAGGCACTGGTCAGCCCGGCCCTCCGGCGACGGGATCGTCCTGAAGGGACCCGGTGGGGAGGGGCTGTCCATCCCCCGGGACTACCTAGTCCCGGCCCTGAGGAGGCCCTCCCTATACTCCGACTCCATAAGCGTGAATGTCGACACCTACCTCCTATCCATACCCCCGGTGCCCTTGGAGAAGCTGCCGCCCGACCTGAGGGGGTACGTGGAGTGGGGCCTCTCCTCCGGCGCGGCCGCTCCCGCCGTCAGGTCCAGGGGCGAGATGTGGTACAGCCACGTCTGGAGGCAGCTCAGGTCCAAGAGGCCATTCTCTCACCTGTTCCTCCCGGACAAGATCGGGGATCCCCTGAGGAGGAGGGCCCTGGCCAACCTCTCCCGCGACAGGGTGACCGCCTCCAAGAACTTCTACCTCCTTCCCTGCGATTGGGATTGGTCTAGGCTCCTCGCTGCATGGTACAACAGCATCTACTTCGCCTCGCTGCTCATCCTGATGGGGAGGGAAATCTCGAGGGGATGGACCCGCTTCCTCCTCTCCGATTACCTGGAGATGCCTGTGCTGGATCCCCGGGCGCTCGGCGAGCTGGAGAGGGAGGAAATACTGACAGCCCTCAACGAGCTAGCGCGTAACCCGGAACCCCTCACAGGTGGTGAGAGGAGGACGGAGCTCGATCTGGCCCTAGGGAGAGCCATGGGTATCGAGAGGGCCGAAGACCTGATCTCTCGCCTCAGATCAGAGCTCAACAGGATTCAATAGGCTAGATCTGGATGTGGACCTGCAGCACAGGATAAGCATCCGCGTCGGGCATCGCTCCCGTTACCAGCAGCCATCCTGCTCGGCAGATCCCCTTAACCGGAGCATCACCCGGTGGATCGATCTCCCCAAGACCATCGGATCAGATGGCTCCCACCTCGCGTGTTGAAGCACAGGCTTCATCCCCTCCGTCTCTCATGGATCCGCAACAGTTCGATCACTCACCTGACGATGACAGGTCACTGAAACAACTCATAACCCTGATCCGACCAGCGGGGAGGTATGAGTCCCTTTCCTTCTCTTCCTTTTTCCCTCCCTTTCCCTATTCCTTCATCGATCCACGTCCCCAATAGCGGTAGATGCAGGGTGAATCTATGCCGATGGAAGAATATCTATATTTACCCCCGGTCACTGGAACCCGTGCTGGCTGGATGGGGCGGGAGATCGGGGCGCGAGAGGGAAGAGTACGAGCTCCTCTACAGGCTGGAGAGGATGGTAGAGGAGGCGGTTGACTACGCCCTCTCCCGCCTGAGATCCAGCGGTATGAGTTTAAGCAGGTCTGACGTCCCCAGGACCTTCCTCAGGTGCATGTACCTCTTCACCACCGGCTTCGAGTTCGAGGACTTGGAGAGACTGGACGTGGTCTATCTGGAGTTCTACAAGTTCTTCAAGAAGTACCTTGAGGAGAGGTGCTGGTTCATCCTGTGGCGCCTCTTCGAGCTGAGGGGCATCAGGATATCCCGCTTCATCATAGCCGACAGGATGGGAGGGGAGGGCCTCCACGAGTACCGCTACTACATGGGCAGGGATATAGACTGCATGGTGGTGGTGGAGGATGATCTGAGCAGGGCCAAGGGTGAGGCGATGAGGATAGAGGACGAGGTCAACGGCGTGGTGGCCAACAGGCTCAGGAAGATAGTGCTCGAGTCGGGGGAAGCATCGGAGGAGGAACTGGAGAGCTGCAAGAACTACGATCTCTTCGAGCTGGAGGTGTTCGACAGGGTGGAGGACGCGAGGAGGTGGGGGATCCTCAGGGAGTACACCAGGGAGGACTACAGGAGGATGATGGCCGGTCTGACCTTCCTGGGCGGCTGATCCTCCCCTTCCCCTCTCCCATCCACCTCACCTCCCGTTCCCTCTCCCTCCAGCTCCAGGGGTCAGAACAGGATGGAGAACAGGGCCCCCTCACCGTAGGTGAGGTCCTTGATGGAGAAGACTCCCTTGAGCCTTCCGCTGGCATCCACCACCACGAGGTGCCTTATCCCGTACTCGCTCAGCAGCCTCGCCGCCATCGCGACGGTGTCGTCCTCCTTAACCTTGATCACGTTAGTTCTCATGATCTCGGAGACCTTTGAATTCTCCTTTCCCTCTCCCAAGGCGTAAGCTATGTCCCTCTCGGAGATCACACCCACCAGGTTGCCCGACTGGTCCACCACAGGTAGGAAGCCTATCCCATGCTCCTTCATTATCCTGGCCGCCTCCCTCAGGCTCGCATCCGGGCTTACGGTTATGGGCTCCTTCTTGATGAAGTCGCCCACCTTCTTCACGGCGAACTGCTCACTCATATGGTCACCTGCCCGTTGGGAACAGCGATATTATTTAAAGAATGAGTACGTTAAGGATAGGAAAATTATTGTACCATGGTTTTCCCTACAGGGTCCCGGCTTCAACTGGCTCCACCACCGGAATCCGGCCGAGAAGGGTTGAGAGTGGCCCTTTGAGAGGGGCCCGCGGGTGGATCGGTCACCGAGGGGCGCCATGGATCCCTCCCTCCCCGGAGGTGAGGTAGAATCGACGTTGCGGATCGATCCGGACTGCCGGTGATCGCGTCGACGGGGCCCGGTGAGGACCGCACGGGACGCTCGATCGCATCAGTGCAGGGAAGAGAGGAAGGACATCTCCAGGGCTCCCACCAGGGCCCCTATGAGAGCGTCGTTCAGGGCTATGTACCTCAGCTCCCTACCCACAGCGTTCATGAACATCCTCTCGAACTCCTCATCGCTTATCTCGTCGAACTTTCTAACTATGAACTCCCTGACGCTTATCCCCTTGCTCATCTCCATTATGACCGAGGTGAGGGCTGAGGAAATCACTCCCCTCAGCGCGGCCTCGAGCTGCTCCCTGGTGGCCGGAGGCAAGGGAATTGGCAGTCTGAGGTCACGGAGCCTCTCCTCGATCGCCTCGCTCACCATCCTCCCCACATCCTCCGGGGTGAGCACGGTCTCCTCCACGGCCCTGGCCAGGTTCTCGGCTATCTCCCTCCTCTTCTTGGGGAAGACTCCCTGAATGACCACGGGTCCCAGGTGTATAGGCCTTCTAGGGTGGAAGAGCATCCAGATGGCAACCCTGTTTGCGCTGTATCCTATGAAGGCCCCGAAGGCCGATCCGAGCAGCAACAGGAGGGGGTTCATGGGATGGCCATACCCCCAGACGTTAAAAGGTTAGCCCGGGTCCCTTGATTCAGCAGCCCGGCCTCAGGAGCTCCCTCCTGGCTGGCGAGAGGGGGAACGGGCGGCCGTGCATCTCATTGAAGACCACCTCCCAAGTGCTAGCCTGGAAGTCGTGTATTCCCCGCCTTTAGGCCTGCCCACCGTCAGTATGGCCACCGGAACCCTGTCCTCCGGCGCTCCTATTATCGAGAGCACCTCATCGTCCCTGAAGGCTCCCACCCAGCAGGTCCCGTAACCGAGGGCATGGGGGCGAGCATGGCGAATGCCGCGGCTATCGTGGCGTCCTGGATGGAGTATAGCTCGGCCCCCCTCCCGCCGTAGATCGAGGCCGATCTCGCCGGGTACGCTAGGAAGACCAGGTGCACAGGTGCCTGGGCCATGAATATCTGGTTGTAGGAGGCCCTGGCCAGCGCGATCCTCCTCTCCCTTTCCCTGACAACCACCACCTCGTAGGCTTGGAGGTTACCAGCAGAGGGCGCGGAGCAGGCGGCCTCCAAGATCACGTTCAGATCTCTCTCATTCACCTCCTCCTCGGAATAGTTCCTGACGGATCTCCTCTCAGCCATCACCTTGAAGAGGTCTGGCATCCATGGTTAGGGAGTATCGAGCTTAAATTCGTTCAGCCGAAAGGCATTCTGACCCGTGAATAGGGAGAATATGGTCCATATTACTCACCTGGCCCCGAATTTCGTTGAAGGGACAACGATAGCCTGATAGGGCTACCTCTCCCTAGCTTTCACACACGAGGCACGCCGTGTGCTTCTTTATCGTTAGGGAGATCCCTACCGGTAAATGCGGAAGCTTAATATTAGAGCTGGACGATCAAAAGCTAAAGGAGGTGATTTTATGGATTCCAAGGGAGTTCTGGCCATAGGGCTGATCATAGCCTTCCTGATCGGGGCCGGAATAGGCTACGTGGCCAAGCCGAGCGCCCCTGCGCAGACCGTAACCAAGACGGTCACCCAGGGGGCTCCCGGCGCCAAGAC
>JALWYH010000121.1 GCA_027078475.1 Thermoproteota archaeon | reverse complement strand
GGTATTTCCGGGGCAGTTCGTCCTGGTCAACAGGTTCCTCGGTGCCTTATTCACCGATGACTTCGGAGGCAGGCTGGCGGTCGCCACCAGAATGGCTCACTTCCTGATAGCTTCCCTCATACTAGTTGTGCTGATAGTGCACGCCTACGCCGGGTGGGCGTTCAGGATGCTCCGCTCCATAGTATTCGGCGACAGGGACGAGCCGGTCACCTGACCCCTCTCCTCCCCCCTCCTTTCTGCATGAATGGAAAGTGCTCTCCTCCCGAGATTTCTCCCGGTCACCCAGAGCATCGGCTCCCGAAGGGCGGCTGAACCGATCGCGGGCGGTGATGCGAACGGTTTATCGCTGGCCTCCACCATGTGGGGGAGGTGATCCTCTGGAGCTCAGGTTGAGGCCCATCGGAGTGGTGGAGGCGGGGCTCCCCAGATCCAGGGATGCTGGATCCAGGTTCTCGCTGGCGTCCAGGATAAGGCTTTTCGATGAGTTCTCCGCGGGGCTGGAGGGGCTGGAGGACTACTCTCACGCCATCATCCTGTACTGGTTTCACGGCGTCGAGGACTACAGGATGAGATCCAGGCCTCTCGGGGGCAGCGGCAGGGAGGTGGGCGTGTTCGCCACACGCTCACCCCGCAGGGTGAACCCCATAGGGATCACCGTGGTCGAGATCCTGGAGGTTAGCCCTCCCCTGCTGGTGGTCCGCGGCCTCGACGCGTGGTCAGGAAGTCCAGTGCTGGACGTGAAGCCCTACGATTACTACGACATAGTGAGGTGCCCCAGGGTCCCCGGGTGGCTCAGGGAGAGGTGGAAGGACAGGGACAGGAGGAAGGAGCGCGGGGAGATAGCCAAATGGATGGGACCGTGCTGTCGTGAATGAATCACGGGCTTACTGCTGGCGGGGGCAAGACGGGGGCGGAGTAGAGCAGAGCGAGTCGAGGTGGGGCCGGACGTGTAACCCGATACCGTGTAGAGGTTGCCGTCCAGCAGATCGAAGCCACCGGATCCGGGCAGCTTCCCCACGCGGACGACCCCTTCCCCGGGATCGACTCGAACGAGCACATTCTTCCCGAGAAGCACCACGAGCGTGAAATTGCTGTTCGGAGACGGAAACGGGTACGATAGGGGGGAATGACGAGGAGGAGAGGGGGGACCAGGAAGAACTTCCGACCCATTCGAATAAAAAATTCATGTTAAGGTTAATAAAATCGTTCCCATCCTCTTCAGCTCCCGACCCTGAGCCTGGGCGGGTAGCCATCGCCCATCTCCCAGATCAGCCTCCCGTTGAAGTAGACCTTCATGTAATATCCCCTCAGGGTTATGCCCCTGTCCACCAGGAAGCTGACCATGAGGGTCCTGCTCTCCCCGTCCCCCAGCCTTATCCTGAAGTTCCTCACGACCGCCGTTTCATCGGGCCTGAACCTGAGATCCTTCCTCACCTCAAGTGTGACGGTTCCGTCGACATTCCCGCCCCTAGCCGACACGACGATCGCGGCCGTGACCTGACTCCCGCTGGACGCAGCGTATATAACCTGATTCCCTTGGAGCCAGGCGTACCTCTCCACCACCAGGGAGCCGGTCCCGCGCCAGCCGGACTGCGAGGTCGCGGCCTTCACGGTAACCGCCAGCCTGGGCGGGTAGCCATCGCCCATCTCCCAGATCAGCCTCCCGTTGAAGTAGACCCTCATGAAGTAACCCCTGAGGCTCTTCCCGCCCTCCGCCGTGAAATCCAGGTAGAGGGTCCTGCTCTCCCCGTTCCCCAGTTCCAGGGGGAAGTACCTACTGGTGAGCGTGGTGTCGGGCATGAACCTGAGGTCCCTCCTCACCTCAAGGGTGACTGTTCCCCCAACCCTCCCGACCGCCCTGACGAGGATCGCCGCCCTGACCGTCTGGCCCGGCATCGCCGAGTGAACCGGCGACCCACCGACGAACCACCCGTATCTCTCCACCACGAGGCGCCCCCGCGTCGCGGTCTCGGTCACGACGGGAGGGGCGCTGGGCGCCGGTTGAGGCTGAGGAGTTGGAGCCTGCACTGATGGGAGGTGGAAGGAGAGCCTGTAAACCCCCTCCTTCCGGAAGGGCACGGTCAGCTGGGCCCCGGGGACCTCCATCCCCAGGACCGTGATGGGAACCCTCGCCCTCCCCTCGACATCGTAGCTGAAGCTGAGCCCCGTCGTCCCCCTCCTGACCGCGGACGAGACGGCGGCCAGGACGGCGGCAGCTGCCTCCTTGGGGTCCACATCCAGGGGAACTGTGACGGTCCTCCTACCCGGGGGGACGTACACGTCACCCATCCTGCCGGTGGCCACCTGCCTGCCATTGATGTGGAGGACGTACTGGAGCCCGCGCACCCTCAGGGGGTAGTCGGTTGGGTTGCTGAGGGTCATGAGGAGCTTGAGCCCCACCCTCTTTATGTAGGGCTCCACAGGAGGGAAGCCGATCTTGAACCTCCAGCCGATATCCACATCCAGATCCCTGAGCTGGACACCCTCAACTCTCAGATTCTGGGCCGCGTTAACGGCCCGCGTGAAATCGAAGATGATCAGCCCTCCCACCAGGAAGAGGGCGATGAGGATGATCGCGAGGGTCCTCATCGGGACTCCCCCTCACCTAGTCGGGGGGACGTTAAAGGTTGCTGGCCAGGGATTTCACCGGAGCGTTTCCCCGTGAAAGACGAGGACGTTCGGCAACATGCTAGCTGGGAAGCTTCGCCCTGCAGAGCCTAGCACCAATGGATAGGTTCAGGTCAAGCCATTCTGGCTGGATCAGGGCCTCCCTATGAAGTGCTGGGTCGCATCCCTGTCGCAGGAGAAGCACCTGCCGCAGTGGGTGTTGCAGTAATTCGCCGACGAGCCGCAGCACCACAGGACGTAATAGTAGTTGGCCTTTATGTAGTAATAGCCTGGATCCGGGGACGTGTCGGTGAAGGGATCCCCGTAGGTGTACCACTCGCTCCACTCATTCTTGTTGCCCTCCCAGATGAAGTCGTGCTTCCAGTCATCGTCGGGCGGCATGGGATAAGCCCTGTAGAACCACTTCACCTGAATCGATCTCGTGGAGCTCCCGCACCTCTGCCTGGCCAGGTTCCAGTAGTAGCTCATGCTGGTCGTGTAGGTGTAGGCGCAGTACTGTCCGATGAAGTGCCCTACATTAGGGATGGACGAGCTGAAGCAACCGACCCAGACCCAGCCACCCCTCTCGAAGTCGTGGAGGTAGTTCCATCCGGTCGTGAGGACCCTTCCGGGAGGGTCGCAGTATGTGAGCACGAAGGTGCCTCCCTTGCTGATCAGGCTGCCGACGTACAGTCCCCCCTCCCTGAACCTGTACTCGGACAGCTGCCTGGTCAGCCTGTGCATCCTCTCCAGCACCTCGTTTATCATCTGGGCGTTGGTCATCCCCCTGTCCATCCACTCGAGGACCGGGAAGTAC
>JALWYH010000120.1 GCA_027078475.1 Thermoproteota archaeon | reverse complement strand
AGGATGCACAGCAGGAAGAGGGGAAAGTCCGAGTCCACCAGGCCGCCCAGGGAGACCCCCCTGGACTGGGTCCCCATGTCCAAGGAGGAGATAGAGGAACTCGTGGTGAAGCTGGGCAAGAGGGGGGTGCCGCCGAGCCAGATAGGCATGATCCTCAGGGACGAGTACGGGGTCCCACTGGTCAGGAGGGTCGTCGGCAAGAGGATAACCCGCATACTGGAGGAGCACGACGCGGCCCCTCCCATTCCCGAGGATCTCCTGGCCCTGATAAGCAAGGCCTACAGGATAAGGAAGCACTTGGAGGAGCACAGGAAGGACTTCCACGCAAAGAGGGGGCTCATACTGACAGAATCCAAGATAGGAAGACTGATCAAATACTACAAGAGGGTGGGCAGGCTCCCGCCCGACTGGCGCTACAGCCCCGAGCTGGCCGAGCTCTACGCCTCATGAGAAGGGGTGGCCTTGGATCTAGGTCCGCTCGGGAATCAGGTCAGGTCCTTCGCCCAGGACCTCTACAACTCCTTTGAGGGCACGGTAAGGCTGATAAGCCACTTGGATGCCGACGGCCTGAGCTCGGCCGGTATAATGATTTCCCTCCTCAGGAGTCTGAACGTCCCCTTTCACCTGACCATCATCAAGTACATCAGCGAATCCCTGATCAGGAGGCTCGAGGCTGAACCCTACAGCGTCTACATCTTCACAGACTTGGGCTCGGGCGACCTGCCCCTCATCTCCTCGCTGGGTCGCAGGGCCTTTGTGATCGATCACCACCGTCCCGAGGGGGAAACGGGTCAGGTCAGGGTGCTGAACCCCTTCCTCGCGGGCCTAGACGGGGACAGGGAGGTGAGCGGGGCAGGCGTGGCCTTCCTCCTCTACTACGAGATGCTGGAAGATCCCGAGATGGCTCCCATGGCCATAACCGGCGCCTTGGGGGACATCCAGGAAGAGGACGGCTTCCGCGGACTGAACGCCGAGATCCTCAAGCTGGCCGTCGAATCCGGCCTGGTGGAGGTTAAACCGGATCTCAGGCTCTTCGGGGGACCTGACTACCCCCTAGTGGCATCCTTGGAGAGGACGGTGGATCCCTTCATAGAGGGGGTGTCCAACAACTCCGCCGGGGCCCTGGCGCTGGTCGAGTCCCTGGGCATACCCATAAAGGTGGGGGACAGGTGGACCACCCTCTCGGACCTGACGGAGGAGCAGAAGAGGGACCTGACCAACGAGCTGGTCAAGAGGATGGAGAGCCTGGAGAAGGCCAAGTCCCTGATAGGTAACGTTTACATCTACCTCAAGGAACCCAAGGGATCCCCTCTGAGAGAGCTGGGGAGCTTCGCCACAATCCTGAATGCCTGCGGCCGCATGGGCGGTGGCCATGTCGGAGCCCTGCTGGCCTCCGGCCTGAGGGGGGAGATCCTGAACAGGGCACTGGAACTCCAGCAGTCCTACAAGAGGACCCTAGCCCAGGTGATCAGGGGCGCCAGGCCCAGAGTCGTGGGCAGGGTGGCGTTCATAGATGAGGGGCTGGCCGAGGACACCATGATAGGGACCGTGGCCTCGATACTGAGCAGGTCCATCAGGGAGGCCGACGTGGTGATCGGCTACGCCCACACGGACGACGGGATGATAAAGGTGTCGGCCAGGCTCACTGGCAGGGGCGCCTCCAAGAAGATAGACCTGGACGAGCTGCTGAGGGAGGCGTCTAGGGAGGCTGGGGGAACCGGAGGCGGTCACCAGATGGCCGCTGGGGCCCAGATACCCAGGGAGAGAAAGAGGGCCTTCGAGTCGACCCTCCTCAAGTACTTGGAGTGAGGCACGGGGCCGATCCGGCCGGCGGTGTGGTGAGGGGATCCGCCCAGCCGAGCCGCCCAATACCGGCATCACGATCCGGCCGGCGGCTGCTGCAGCATCCTGTTCAGCGTCTCCCTGAGGTCCCTCTCCCTCTTCTCCAGGGACTTTATGGTGGTCTCCAGGGCCTCCTTGGTGGCCTTGAGCTCGATGATCACGGACTCCCTGTCCCTCCTGACGTAGACGACCCCCACCCTCTCGAACACCTCATCCACACCCTCCAGCTTCTCCAGCCTCTTGAGAGCCTCCTCCACGGAGGCCAGCTCGGTCTTGAGGGCCGACATCTGGGTGACGACCTGATTCAACTCGTTCAGCAGCTCCTCCGCCTTGGCCTGCAGGAATTCCTCAGAGGACATCCGCATCTCCTCGCCTTCTGGCCTCCACTCTTTAAAAGGTAACCCCTCCTCCCTCTTCCCTTTCCCTCCCCTCATCTAAGCTCAGCGATCCAGCTCCAGCATGGCCCCCTCCTCCATGGCCAGGGCATCGATCTCATCGGAGCAGTGAGGCCTCTCCTCGACGCTCAATCCAGCCCTAAGATCCGAGAGCTCCATGCCCGTCGTCAGGGCCCTGAGGAGGTATCCAAGGCACTCCATCGGCTCATCGCATACCGACACGAACGCGAAGCCGCCGGAATCCACGGACATATTCCTCCTAACCTTATCTATCTCCCTCGAACCAAGCAGGCACATTCCAAGCTCGTAGGCGAAAGCATCAGCTATATTAACTCCCCTCCTAATGGATCTGCACGCCCTGTGGGCGGCCATAACTAAATGCCTGAGCGAGGCGTACATCCGCGAGGGGATCAGCGCGGCGTTCCCTCTTAGGGTAACTGCCTCTCCAGCGAGCCCCGTCACCAAGATGTAGCCGCAGCTACTCCTGAACAGTAGGATCTCATTGGAACCTCCCATCAGCGCCTTCTTGGAGGGTTTAGGACTAAAAACATGGGTATGAGATCCGCTCCTCCGAAATACTCTGCGGTTTATAATACACCCTCAACATTGGTGCCTTCTTGGAGATTGCGCAGCCCGAGCCCGTCCCTCTCTGGCGCTAAGCCTTGATATCTTAGCGAATATCAACACAAAGATCGCTTCAATAAATACATCAACGAGATACGCTCCGAGAAGATTCAGGAGGGACCTCGCTGAATCCTTCGTGAAGCTAGCGTCGGAGGTGATGGAAGCTGCTGAATCATGTGAGGAAGAGGATAAGAAGGGCTAAAGAGCTCCGGAATTGGAAGAGGGTTGTTGAGAAGATAGCTGAGGCCGCGAAGGAGGAGCTGGGTGACGAGGTCAGGGTTTACATCTTCGGGAGCGCCGCAAGGGGGGAACTCACTGCTTCCTCCGATGTGGACATCCTAATATGCTCTCCCAACGTCCCGGATGACGAGGCAGGGGTATGGGAGCTGAAGAAGAGGATATTGGAGAGGGCTGGCTTGACCCTCAGATCGCCCCTCCAACTGCACCTGGTGGATGATGGGGGTGAGAGGTTCTACTTGGAAGCCCTCAAAGTGGAAGCGATCAGGATACGTTAGCTCGGGGCGGGTCCGCGCCATTGCTAGGAGTATCGCGTCGCGGAGCTCTCCCCCTCTCCGGGACGAATCGTACCTCCCCCTT
>JALWYH010000119.1 GCA_027078475.1 Thermoproteota archaeon | reverse complement strand
TGGTGGGCATCATGATCGAAGATGGCAACCCTCAAGGCGCCCTGGTCCAGCGCCCACCTGGCAGCCACAGCCACGTCGTTGAGGAGGCAGAAGCCTCCTCCGTAATTAGGACCTGCGTGATGGGCCCCACCGAACCCCGCAGCCCGACCCTCCCTCATGGCGATCCTGACGGCTGAAAGAGACGAGTGCACCATGCTCAGGGCGGCCTCCCACATTCCCTTGAAGGCGGGAGTGTCGAGCGAGACCATGCCATAACCGGCCGAGCTCCTGGCTCTGAGGAACTCGAGGTAATCCTCTCTGTGAACGGCCCTGAGCTCATCCATGCCTGGCGGATCACCCACGTATCCCACCACCTCGAAGGGCTCCTCCCTTCCCTCCATGAAGCGAATGAATGAGGGGAACCTATCTCCCCTGAAGGGGTGACCGGGACCGAAATCGTAGCTCGTTATCGACTCGTCGTAAACGAACTTTATCGGATCAGCCAATGGCAGCCCCCGTACCACCGGTGAGAATGGATATAAGTCGGCCCCTCCCATACCCAGGATAAAGATGAAGGTAGCCAGCTGGAAGGAGATAGCCAGGGCACTCGACGAGGTGAACGTGGTGCTCGAGGTGGTGGACTCCAGGGATCCGTGGACCACCAGGAGCAGGAAACTGGAGGAAATGGCCCGGAAGAGGGGCAGGAGGGTTCTGGTGGCGATAAACAAGTCGGATCTGGTTCCCAAGGAGGTGCTGGATCAGTGGGTCAGGATCTTCGAGAGGGAGGGCCTGAAGGCCACCTACGTGAGCGCCAGGGAGAGACTGGGGACGATGAGGCTAAGGAGGTTCATAAAGAGGGAGGCGCCCGAGCTGCCTGCCAAGGTTCTGATAGCGGGCTTCCCCAAGGTGGGCAAGAGCTCCATAATCAACGCCCTGAAGGGAAGGAGCTCGGCGTCCACGAGTCCGGTTCCTGGAAACCCGGGATACACCCGCCACTTCCAGCTCTACAGGATTGACAGGAACCTCTACATCCTTGACTCGCCCGGGATCCTTCCAGTGGAGGGTGGACCGCTGGAGCTGGCCATAAGAGGCTATCCACCCGAGGAGCTGAGGAATCCTGTAGAGGTAGCCGTCTCCCTCTTGGAGAGGGCCCTCAGGTCAGATCCCGGAATTGTGAAGAGGGTCTATGGCATAGAGGAGACCGATCCCGTGAGGATCCTAGAGGAGCTGGCCCGGAAGAGGGGCTGGAGGTTCAAGGACGGGGAACCCAACGTGGAGGAGGCCGCCAGGCAGGTCATAAGGGACTACCACAGGTACAAGCTTGTCTTCTACGTTACCCCCAAGGACTTGGGACTGATCTGACGCGATGCGATGACCCGAGTTCTGTCGGCCTCGCATCCCTTCCCTAGCGCGCCGGCCTACCCCCTTCTCCTGCTGGCCGGATTCCAGACCAGGTAAGCCCCGGCGAGCGCCGGTATGAGCCGACCTAGGGCCTCCCCCAGCTCCCTCCCCACGAGGAAGAGGTGGGTCCGATCCTCCCTCCTGTCCGAGCAGCCGAATCCCCTCACGATCGGTTCACCCAGCTTGGAGAGGATCCCCACTAGGCGGGACTCGTCACCACCCGGGACGGCGAGGGCGCAGGGAGCCTCGATGACCTCGGTCAGGTAATCAATGTGCCACCTGAGGACTTTCCCCTTGGTGAAGTGCCTCCCTATCCTGGCCCCAAGCCCCCCAGGACCCCGGGCCGATCCCACGTAGGCCAAGATGCCCGCTGGAAGGACCACCTCGCCGAGCCCACCTGCCCTGAGCGAGATGCCCGGGGAGATCAGGAGGAGGACGTAGGCTCCCCTCACGCTCCTTAGCCCATCAGGTCCTTTAAGCTCCTCAGGATGTACTTGGGGCGAGGTATCACCCCCTCGGCCTCGGCCTCGGTCACCACTCCGGTGAGGACGAGCGCCGAGTCCATCCCGGCCCTGAGGGCGCCTAGGATATCGGTCTCGGGCCTGTCCCCTATCACCAGCGGCCTGGTGGCTCCGGCGTCCCTCGAGGCCATCAGGAAGATCAGGGGATTGGGCTTCCCGGCCACCAAGTCGGGATCCCTTCCACAGGCTGCCGCGACGGCGGCGACCATGGAACCGGCTCCGGGGATCGGTCCCTCGAGAGTCGGCAGGGTCCTGTCCTCGTTGGTTGCTAGGAAGAGACCTCCTCGGAGGATGTTCCTCAGGGCCGTCTTAAGCTTCCCGTAATCGAAGCGCCTGTCCAATCCCACGCAGACATCTCCCTCATCCGAGATGCCTATCCCCCTCTCCTCCAGCTCCTCCACCAGCCCGTCCTCACCCACGACAAAGCATCTCTCGACCCCTATGAAAGGAGATATCTCGGCCAAGGTGCTGGCGCTGGTCACCACGTGCCGCTCGCTCACCCATCTCAGCCCGGCATCCCTCAGCATGGAGGCTATCACCCTCCTGTGACGGGTAGAGTTGTTGGTTACGAACCTCACCCCGATCTCGGAAGAGAGATCGTTCAGGGCCTCAACCGCCTCCTCTAAGGGCCTACCATCCAGCCAGACGACCCCGTCTATGTCCACTAGCAGGAGATCGTAATCACCGACGACCGGTCCTCGCCTTCGCATTCACAACACCCAGCCTCGCCAGGCACCTGTCGCAGGGTTTCCATCCTTTCTTGTCCACGTCCCAGACAGACAAGCTGAAGTTCATCACGCAGCCGGGCGTCGGACAGTGATCGAGTCCCAATATGTGGCCTACCTCGTGGGAGGCCTCCTTCAGGACCCTGAGAAGGAACAGGGCTCTGTTCTCCCTCTCGCCGTAGAACTCGGGCTTGAGCCTCATCAGGTATATAGCTCCGAACCTGCCGCCAAGCTCGGCCTGCCCGAACACGAAGTTCGTCCCCTGCGCGTAGGCATCGTCGTCTACTATCACGAGGACCTTCTCATCCGAGGCCCACCTATCTATCTGCCACAGGTACCTCAGGAGCTTCTCGCTCCTGATCTGCTGGGTGTTGTGATCGTACAGGGTGGGGGGAATCTTGATAGGGGTATAATCTATCTCTACGTCGATCGGATAAGCCTCCGGGAGCTTCTCCGCTACGAACTCGAGAATCCAGTGGTAGATGAACCCGGCGGGTACTAGCACCAGCTTGGTCGCGGGCATGGGCCAACTTACCTCCTCCCAAGGATCGCCATATAAATTAGAGCATCTCCTGGATTACCTTCAGGAAGTAGGGATCGCTCTCGTGGACCACCCTTCTGACCTTGATCCTCCTGCCCTTGAGGGATATCTCGTAATCTACAATGGCGTAAATCCCCCGGGGAGATATCCAGCTACCCCTGTGATAGGAGAGCGGGGCCTTTACCTCGACGTGGTAGCCGTCCTCCGAGTAAAATTCGTCTGGCCACCTCTGATCATCCCTCAGCTGAATGAGCCTCAGCCCCGGTTCCCACTCAACATCGTTGATCCTCTTAACTTCCCTTACCTTGAACATTCCCATCCCGATTTGAGACACGCCAGCATCTTAAAAGAGGTGGTCTGCGCCTGTTATTTTCCCTTAGTATCTTAGTAATAGAGGTCGTAGCT
>JALWYH010000118.1 GCA_027078475.1 Thermoproteota archaeon | reverse complement strand
TCCTCGTGGGATCGATGGAGGTTGGATGCGACGTCTTCTCTAGGCTGCTCCACGAGAGCACCCCAGAATGCAGGACCCCGACCAAGGGCACCATCCCAAGCTACTTCCTCATATCCTTGGGGGATTCCATGGGGAGGAGATCCGGGGAGGAGGACTTGGGTAGGATAGTGGAATGCTGGTGCGAGGTTGGGGACGAGGAGAGGACCGCGCTGGCCGTGATGCTGGGAAGGCTCGCCATGGTATGTCCCGACGAGGTTTCAAGGTCCATCAAGGCTCTGAGATGTGGTGGGAGGGCCCTCCTGGCCAGGTGGGTCTATCCCGTGCTGGGAATCTGGAGCAGGGACCACCTGGACTCGCTGGAGGACAGGGGGCTCTTCCTGCTGAGCTGGGCTTGGTACGCCAGGTACGTCCCGGAGGACGCGGGGCTAGCCCTGGAGAGGATCATGAGCAGGGCCGATGTGGTGGACAGGTACCTGGTGACGGCCCTCAAGGAGCTGAGGAGGGTCAGCCCGTCAATGGTCTTGGAGAGGCTCAGGGACAGGCCGGGTCTGCTCAGGAGAGTAATTCCCTCAGGAGGAGAGCCTCGTCGAGGCTGATCTGCCCGGGAGCGACTGCCTCTCCGGAGAAGGCGTAGACTAAGGGTGATCCTAGGAGGGGGGCCATCCTCCTGCTGAAGGAGGCCCTCTCCCCCATGGAGAACGCGACGAGTCTCCCGCGATGGTCGAGCCTCCTGTACAGGGCCAGCACCCTGTAGGCCTCCAGCTCGTCCCTCGCCAGGGTCACGACCTTGGCCAGGCCGCCCAGTGACAGGAGGCGCCTGGCCACATCCACCAGCTCATCCACCTCGGGGGTTCCTGAGGGGTCGTGCCATGAGTAGATGGCGTTGGGCAGCCTGACCCCCTCTCCGGTCTCGGCTAGCTCCAGCTCCACATCCACGTACCTTGAGATCCGGGAGAGAGACCTCAGGAACCCCGGAGGGGGAGGCGCACCTGTCCCGCCGTGACCCCTGCTCCTCCAAGTGAGGATGGATCTCCCCTCGATCCCCTGGACCAGCTTCCCGACCTCGGCGGCGGGAGGGGGGGAATTCCAGATTAGGTCCATCCTGAACTCCACCAGGTCGCTGCCCCTCTCTAGGGCCCGCTCCGCCTCCTCCCTGGCCCTCACCGGGTGCCCGCCCACCGAGGTGACGATCATCATCTCAGGTGCCTCGCCGCCTCCTCGGGACCCTGTCCCTCGAATATTACGGAGGCTATTGCCCTGACCATCCTGTCGGGGGCCTCGTGCTGGAAGATGTTCCTCCCGAAGGCCACGCCAGCCGCTCCCGCCTCCATGGCGCCCGCCACCATCCTCAGCACATCCATGTCGTCCTTCATCTTTGGGCCGCCGGCTATGATAACTGGAACGCTGACGCCGGCGGTGACCATCCTGAAGGTGTCCGGATCCCCGGTGTAGGGGACCTTCACTATGTCAGCCCCCAGCTCAGCCCCGACCCTTGCGACGTGGGCTATCAGGTGGGGATCGTACCTGTCCCTCACGTTCGGTCCCCTGGCGTACATCATGGCCAGGAGCGGCATCCCCAGCTCGTCGGCCTCGGCCGCCACCTCCCCGAGCTTGACCAGCATGTCGGGCTCGCTGGGCTCCCCGCCGACGTTCACATGAACGCTGACGCCGTCGGCCCCGAGCCTGACGGCCTCGATCACATCGCCCACCCTTACCTTCCTGTTGGGCTCAGGTCCGAGTGAAGTGCTGGCCGAGAGGTGCATAAGCACAGGGAGATGAGGCCTCCTGAGGGCCTTGATCATCCCCTTGTGCAGGACCGAGCAGGTTGCACCTCCTTTGGCGACCCTCTCAACCGCCGCCTCTATGTCCTCTATTCCCCTTATCGGCCCATCCGTAAGACCGTGATCCATGGGAACGCACAGGATCCTGCCATCCCTCATGATCCTGGAGAGCCTGACCTCCTTACCCCACATAGAGATCGTTCCACCGAACGAGCCATCAATTATAAGGGTCCCTGCAATCGTTGCTGTAGATATGAGCATCCCCTTGAGCCCCATCGACATAAGCCTCCTCGTGCTATCCATCTACCTACTCTACTCGATTCCCGTCACCCTGAGGGGCCTCAGATCACTGCCTAGGCCCGACCGCCCGCCAGCTGGGAGCATCAGGATATCGGCGATAATCCCGGCCAGGAACGAGGAGGGTAACGTGGGCGATGCCATCGAATCCCTCCTGCGCCACCTGGGTCCCGAAGATGAGGTAATAGTGGTGGACGATGCCTCGGCGGATGGGACCTTTCGGGAGGCCATGGAGCACTGCGACGGGAGGTGCGTCCTGCTGAGGATCCTGACGAAGCCGCAGGATTGGAGCGGCAAGTCTTGGGCCTGCTACCAGGGTTACCTGCATTCCAAGGGCGACGTCCTCCTCTTCATGGACGCGGACACCAGGGTAGTGGGGGATCCGAGGGAGGTCCTGGGGCTCCTCTCCACCCACGGCGCCGTCTCCCAAGTCCCGAGGATAGTGTGCGATTCGCTGGCCTGCGGCTCGGTCGAGGTCGCCTTCACCTCGCTGCTGAGGCTGACCTATCCCTACTGGGAGAACCGCGACGGGAAGGCCTGGCTGGCGGGGGCCTTCATGCTGTGGAGGAGGGAATCCTACGAGGCCGTGGGCACTCACAGGTCCGTCAGGGACAGCCCTGTTGAGGACGCCGAGCTGGGAAGGAGGGCGGCCGAGCTGGGGGTGGGCACATCCTTTTTCCTCGGCAGGATAGCCGAGAGCTCCTGGATCTCGTCGTGGAGCGAGGGCTACTCGACCCTCAGGAGGATACTCTCCGCCAGGACCCCGGATTTCAAACGCTCCCTCGTCATATCCTCCGTGCTGGTATACGCCTCGATCATGGTCTACCTGGCCCCGGTCCTGGCCGTCTTGGGGGCGGCATCGCCGGTCCTGGCGGCGTTGTACGCGGTCTCATCCCTGGGATACGCTTCCCTCTCCCTCCTAGTGGAGGTGGACGCGAGTCCCCTATCCGTCCTCCTCTCCCCCTTGGGGATGATCCTCCTGTCGCTGGCCCTGGCTAGGACATCGACCGGCGCAGGGTTCGAGTGGAAGGGGAGGAGGATGGGACCCGGACCGGGCGGGGTCCGGGTCGAGTAGAGGGAGCGATACCTCGCTGTCCCCCGAGGGAGATCACTCTCCCCCGAGCAGCACCCTGAGCAGGAGCATCGACGCGTCCATGACGTCCCTCATGGACAGGACTCCCACCGGCTTTCCCTCTTCATCAACAACGGGCAGGTGGGAGACGTCGGCGTCCTTCATCTTCCTGATTGCCTCCTCCACGGGATCGTCCGGCTTGACCGTTATGGGATTCTCGGTCATCACATCCCTGACGGGTATGCCCTTGCCGCACAGGCCCCTGTACCCGGTGTAGAGTATGTCCCTTTGGGTAACTATACCAACCAGCTTGCCATCCTCGTCCACCACCAGGACGCTCCCTATCTGGTTCTCCCACATGGTCTTCACGGCGTCATCCACCGTGGCGCTGACCGATAGCGTGATGGGAGGTTTGCTCATTATATCCTCGACCCTGAGGGGTACCTTCCTCCTGGGTTTCCATGCCGGGGACATGCTATCACCTGATTGGCCTTGAAGGGGAATAGCTTTAAACATCACCGCGCCGCACCGCCGCCAATCCCCGGGCCCGGCCCGGCACTCACGGTCCCATCGACCCGCATCCACAGCTGGGTAATCGATCGACGCACAAACGGTTAATTTCCCGTGTCGGTAGTGGATGGAGGTGATGATGATGCTCAGATCGGCCAGAGCGCTGGCAGTCCTAGCTATGGTCCTCCTGCTAATAGTCCCAGCCACGGCCCGGGCCTCCGAGAGGAGAAGGGCGTTCACAAGAGTCCCGGCAGTCTACCAGACCCCTGATGGAGTTTCCATGGGAGCGCTGGGCAACCTGACCGTGGAGGTTGAGCCGGGCCAAGGTTATGTCTACTTCTCGGCCGATCCACTCACCCAGATAGACACCCAGGGAGCGGCCAGGACCGCGGCCTTGGTGGCCAGCTACACTCTAGGGAAGGATCCCCTCTCGTACAACTTCTACTACAGGCTGGAGTCCGACAGCATGATAATAGGGGGACCGAGCGCGGGCGCCGCCATGACCGTGGCCACCATAGCTGCCCTCCTCGGCAAGGAGGTGAGGCAGGACGTGGTCATGACCGGCATGGTAAATCCCGATGGCACAATAGGCCCGGTAGGAGGGATACCTGAGAAGTTTGAGGCAGCCGCGAAGGGGGGTGCCAAGATCTTCCTCGTACCCGCGGGTCAGAGGGTGGTCGAACGGACCGTCCCGAAGCAGGTCAGAATAGGACCCTTGGTGATGACCACCGTGAAGAAGGAGAAGGTGGATCTGGTTGAGCTGGGAAGGAAGTTGGGCGTAGAGGTGAGGGAGGTTAGTACGATAGCAGATGCTGTTCGATACATGCTGGGCATGGAGCTGAAGCAGCCGGCGGCCAACAGGCCCTCGCTGCCCGGCGAGCTGAAGTCCGTCATAGTGAGGTGGATCGATCACTACTTGGGGGAGAGCGAGTCCATTAGGAGCTGGGTCAGGGCCAACCTCAGCAGGCTCACCTATCTGGCCAGGGAGGCCGTCAAGAAGGTCCTGAAGGAGTCCGAGGACCTGGCCGACAGGGCTAGGAGCGAGATGAAGCGCGGTCTCTACTACACTGCCTCCAGCTCGGCCTTCCAGTCAACCTTCGAGGCCGAGTACGCCAGGTCCTTGGAGTACTTCGCCCTGATGGGACCCAAGTCAGTCGACTCCATAGAGCGAAGGGTCAGCGACAGGATAAATTCCGTTGGGAAGAAGCTAAACTCTACCAAGCCGGAGAGCCTTAGCTCCTTGGAAGCGCTCATAGCCGCCAAGACCCGTTACTACTTGGCGAGGGATGCCCTCACCAAGGGAGTGAAGCTGGCATCCAAAAACGTTTACTTAGACTCCACCGACTGGGGCGCCCTCCACTGGCTCTCCTACGCCTACTGGAGGGCCGACACGGCCGAGACCTGGACTTGGCTCTTCGGGATAGGCAAGGGGGCGGCAGTTCCTGAGGCCAGGCTCAGGAAGGTGGCATCGGTCATGCTCTACGAGGCGGAGAGCGTCGTCTCTTATGCGGTCAGCCTGCTCCAGGATATAGGAGCCACCTCGGACCTCCTGGACGAGGCGTCCAGCGACCTGAATGGTGCCGGTGCGGCCTACTCGTCGGGCGACCTCTACGGGAGCTTGGGCCTAACCACCAGCGCCCTGGCAAAGGCTACCGCCTCCATACACCAGTGGTTCACTAGCGACCCCCGGGCCGTCAGGGAGGCCCTCAGGAGGATAAGCTACGCATCGATAAACGGCCTCCTTAAGAAGGGAGTGGTCCCAGTCCTGGCGCTCAGCTACGCCGAGACAGCAGAGGTCTCGGAGGAGTCCGGAGATCTCTTCCAGGCCATAGTCTACTACGAGCTGAGCTCAGCTCACGCCCACATGCTCTCGCTGCTGGGTTCGATGAGAGGTGGGGGAGGGGTTAGCGGCACCGCCCAAGGAGAGTCACCCCATCCGGTCACCACGACGCCCCCGGGGACCACGACCCAGATCCCATCGACCCCGATCCCGGCTCCCCTGACGGGATCGGTCATGGGCAGGTATCAGCTCGTCCTCCTGCTCGGCGCCCTCCTCATAGGTCTCTTCGCGGGCTACCTGCTGGGGAGGCGCTAGCGGCGCATTACATCCTCCCCGGCCCCCTTTTATCCCCTCGCCACGCACCTCCTCGATGGCCACTCTAGTTGATGACATGCTGGAGTACAGGAAGGGAAGGGGCTGGCTCATGCGGAACATGTCAGAGCTAAGGGCCAGCTACGCCGGGAGGTACGTCGCGATCCTAGGTAGCAAAGTCATAGACAGCGACGAGGACATGTACCGCCTCCTCCAGAGGCTCTGGTCCAAGGGGCTGTATCCCGGACCGGTGATAATTCACCCGGTGAGATGACTCTCCCCGTTCCGGTGTCTTCCAGCCTACTAAATTCCAAAAGACGATCTCAATCGTCGGCAGGCCTGAACAGATTGTCATCCCAATTATCCCCCCAGGGACCCCCTCTTCATTAAAGAAAAATCCTAACCTAGCAGTGAAGTTCGAACGGAGGTAAGGGTTAAAAGCAAGCCGAATCAGGCCAGCTTAGGGTTCATCATGACGAGCCGAAGGGAATTTTTGAAGATCGCGATAGCCGGTGTCGCCGGCCTTGTGGTCGGTGGAGCGGCTGGCTGGTCGCTTAGAGGACCTGGTGTGAGTCCCGAGAAGATAGCACAGTACGAGAAGGAGATAGAGAAGCTCAGGAAGCAGCTCGCTGAGAAGGGAGTGGTGACCACCACCGTCACCAAGACGGTATCGGCGAGGCCCAAGCATGAGGGCGCCCTCCACGTCTACAATTGGTCCTACTACATCCAGGAGGCTCTTCTCGATGTGTTCGCCGCCGAGGTGGGGATCCCCAGGGACAAGATAGTCTATGACGTATTCGAGGATCCGGCCGAGCCCTTCGCGAAGCTCGAGGCCGGTGGGAGCGGCTACGACGTGATAGTGCTCCCTGACAACGACGCGGCCCTCGCCATAAGGAGGGGCTATGTAAGGGAGCTGGACAAGTCTCTCCTCCCCAACGCCAAGTTCATGGATCCTAACTTCCTCAACCCGCCCTTCGACCCCGGAAACAAGTACAGCTACGTGTACATGTGGGGAACCACAGGCTACGCGTGGAGGAACGATCTCTGCCCCGAGGGGGTCACGACGGTCAAGCAGATATTCGATCCTGACTACGGCTTCCTCAAGAAGTACAAGAAGAAGATAACCATGCTCCAGGAGGCCATAGAGGTCGTGCTCTCTGCCAAGGCATTCCTCGGCAAGGATCCAAACGACTGGAGCGACAAGACCATGGAGGAGGTCAAGGAGGTGCTAATAAGGCAGAAGCCCTACCTGGCGGCTTACGCTGGCACCAGCGAGTACTTCCAGGGACTGGCCAACGGCAGCATTTACGTGGCCCATGCCTACAACGGCGATATAGCCGTCTTCAAGACGGAGGAGCATCCCGAGCTGGCCGACAAGGTGAGCTATGGCATCCCCAAGGAGGGAGGCACCAAGTGGACCGACAACCTGCTGATCCCCAAGGACGCCCCGCATCCTATAGCCGCGCACCTCTTCATAAACTTCCTCATGGACCCGGCCGTGGCGGCGGTCAACTCCAACTACATAAAGTACGCCAACCCGATAAAGGCCTCGCAGCCCCTCATGGAGGAGGACGTGCTGAAGGATCCGGTGATCTACCCGCCGCAGGACGTCCAGAAGAGGCTGTGGTTCGTCCCCGTCCTGACCGACGAGCAGAAGGCAAAATTGAACGAGGTGTGGGAGGAGGTACAGGCGGCCTAGAGGACCCGCTCCTCCTCCACGAATATCTTCATTCCCCTCTTTTTCAGTTCCTCGAAGAAAGGCAGCGGCTCTATTACCTCCTCCGGGTGCTTCACACCGGTGGCCTTTATCCTGCCGGTGGCCATCCACTGGACGGTTATCGAGGTGGGCGTCCCCACGGTCACCGCCTGGGCGCTGAGCCTCCACTTCCTGTGCCACTCGGTGTGTATGTCCACGGTCAGCCTCACCCTCTTGCCTCCCCTCTCGCCCTCGGCAATGACCCTCATGACGTCGTAGTCGTTGGGAGGTATGTCCTTGCCCTCCAAGGTCTCCATCACCAGCTTCCTCACCAGGTCCCTGGGGACCACCTCCACATCCCCCACCTTGACCGGGGTCTTCTTGGTAAGGCCCAGATCCGTTAACAGCTTGTACTTGAGGAACAGGTCATCCGGGAACGATATCCTGTAGTCGACGAACTTGAGGCCCTTGTGCTTGAACACCTCTCCGACAGTCCAGACCTCGGGGTGCTCTATGTAGTACATCTTCTGCCTGCCTACGGGCTCGGGGAACTCCATTATCTCGTAATCCCTGACCGGCTCCACCAGCTTTATCTCGCCGTTCTCCCACACCTCGACGGGATCCATGAACTCGTCGAATATGCAGTCGAGGGAGTAGGGTACCGGCAGTGGTATCCCGAGCTTGTCGTAATCGTTGAAGTCTATCCACCCCTCCCTGAGCAGTATCCTCTCGACCCTGTCAAGCTGTTCGACCGCGTACCTGGCCTCGACGTTTATCATGCCGGGGCAGCCGCCCATTCCGGGTATGGCCAGGAGGCCTGCCTTCCTGAAGTCCTCGTCCATGGCGAGCTGCTTCTTCACCATCGGTACCTCGCTGCCCAAGTCGGTGTAGTGCACCCCGGCCCTGAGGGCGGCCTGCATCACCTGCGGTATGAAGTAGTAGATTATGCCGTTAACCACCACATCAGCCCCCTCGAGGAGCTTCGCCGTCTCATCCACGTTCCTGACATCAACACTCGCGTACTCGAGCTTCTTCCTGGTGGTGAACTTGCTGGCCGCTTCCACCACCGCCTTGGCCCTCTCCTCATAGAGGTCCGCCACCAGTATCTCATCCACGTGAGGACTTACCTCATCATCTGCGAGATCGTAGACTATTGCTGGAGCTACGACTCCAGCTCCCAGAACGACGACGCGAACCATTCGATTCACCCCACAGAAGTTGGGAGGTGGAAATATAAAAACCCTTCGAATATATTGGGATGAACGTCTAGTTATTTTATTTACAGTGGCAATAGAATTAACTATCTTTGTGAACACACCGAGAAATAAATAAATCAATTGATAGAGCCATGAGGAGGTAAAGAATGCCTTCGAGTGAGGGGGGGTCCCCTCAAGCCCCCCCGGGGGGGAGGAGGGCTTACCAGACAAAAACAGGACCAGAGAGGGGCTAGTTCATCGTCAAACTTGTTTACAAAAATCGGGGGTTGGGTTTGAGTGGCGCTCACTTCTCCATGGTGAGCTTGGCGTAGGCGTACGCTATCGCCATGGAGATGGCCATGATGACCGTCGTGAGGGCGTTGAGCTCTGGTCCCACGCCTCCCCTAGCGGACTGAGACCATATTATCAGGGGCAGGGTCTGGAAGCCAGGTCCCGTGGTGAAGGCCGTCTTGATGAAGTCGTCGAAGGAGAGGGTGAAGGCTATGAGGGCCGCGGCTATGATCCCCGGCATGGAGAGGGGCAGGGTGACCTTGAGGAAGGTCTGAACCTCATTGGCGCCGAGGGTGAGCGAAGCCTCCTCCAGCGACCTGTCGAACCCGGCCAGCCTGGCCCTCACCACCACGTAGACGAAGGAGATGTCGAAGGCTATGTGACCCAGTAGGACGGTCAGCCAGCCGAGCTGATACCCGGAGAACTTGTAGAACAGCAGCAGGGAGAGGGCCTCAGCTATCTCAGGTATTATTATTGGGACGTAGAGGAGACTGTCCACGGCGCCCTTACCGCCGACGTCAAGCCTCACCATGCCGTAGGCGGCGAGAGTGCCCAAGAGGAGGGAAACCAGCGTGGTTATGATGGCGACGTTGAGGCTGTTGTAGAAGGCTACCCAGACGACCTTGTCCTCCAGCAGGACCTGGTACCACTTGAGGGAGAAGCCGGTGAACTGGCCCAAGGTCCTGGACTCGTTGAAGGAGAACACTATCACCAGCAATATGGGGACATAGAGGAAAGCGTAAACGAGGGCCGAGTAAAGGCCCATCAACCTGTCGGTGATGCTCATATCTCCAGCTCACCCACCTTCCTCATGTAGAGTATCAGGCTCACCAGCACGACCGCTATGTAGAGTATCGACAGGGCCGCGCCGCGCCACCAGTTGTGGAACTTCAGGAACAGGTCCCAGGTGAGGGTGCCTATGGTGGTCACGCTGACTCCCCCGAGCATGGCCGGCACCACGAACTCCCCTATGGCTGGCACGAACACCAGGATGGTCCCTGACGCTATCCCCGGCTTGGAGAGGGGCAGGGTGACCTTGAGGAACGTCTTGAAGGGACTGGCGCCCAGCGTGTACGACGCCTCCAGCAGGGACTTGTCCAGCTTCTCCAGGGTTGCGTACAGGGGGAGGACCATGAAAGGCAGGTAGTCATAGATCATGCCCACAACCACGGCCTCGTAGGTGAACATCATCTTGAGCATCGTGAAGATGTTCATCAGGGCGTAGGTCCTGAGCAGGAAGTCCACCCAGTAGGGGACCATGACGCTGACCACCAGGAGGTTCTTCCACTTCTTGGGGGCCTTGACCGCTATGAAGTAGGCCACGGGATAGGCCATCAGGATGCTCCCGACGGTGGTTATGGCCGCCAGGACTACCGAGTTGTAGAACACCTTGAGGTAGACCCATCTCAGGGCCTCCTGGTAGTACCTGATGGTGAACTGCCACGTGACGACGCCCCTCCTGCCGATGAAGCCCACGCTGTAGAGGATGGTGATCACGAAGGGCGCGAAGAAGTATATGCTCAGGTATATGAGAGGCGGCCCCAGGACCAGTAGGGCCACCAGCCACCTGTACCTCCTGACGAAGTCTATGAGGGAGTCCATCCACGCCATTTCACTCGGCCTCCGCCTCGAACACCCCGGCCTCGTCGCCGGGATCCCACCCCACCTCTATCTCATCGCCCTCCCTGAGCTTCGCCGCCTCGGGATGGGTTGCTGGCACATTCACCTTGAGCTCCGTGTCGTCCAGGCGCACCATCACTATGAGCACGTCACCCTTGTAGACTATCTCCCTTATCCTTCCCCTGAACGAGTTCACCGCGTCCCTTGCCCTCTTGCCCACCCTTATCCTCTCGGGCCTGAGGCTAACCACCACCCTCTTGCCGCTGGGCATCTTGGCGCCAACCCTGACGGGGCCGAAGCTGGTCTCCACCACCCCCTCCTTGATGGTCCCCTCGAGGAAGTTGGACTCGCCTATGAAGTTGGCCACGAACCTGGTCTTGGGCCTCTCGTACACCTCATATGGAGTACCGACCTGCTCGACCCTGCCGTCGTGTATCACCGCGATCCTGTCCGACATGACGAGGGCCTCACCCTGATCGTGGGTCACGTAGACGAAGGTGGTGCCCACGGTCCTCTGGATCCTCTTGAGCTCAAGCATCATGTGCTGCCTTATCTTCAGGTCGAGGGCCCCGAGGGGCTCGTCGAGGAGCAGGACGGCCGGCTGGGTCACCAGGGCCCTGGCGATGGCGACCCTCTGCTGCTGACCACCCGAGAGCTGGCTCGGCTTCCTCTCGGCGAATGTCTCGGGGGGCATCCTCACCAGCTCCAGGGCGTCGTAGACCTTCCTCTTTATCTCATCCTCCGGGAACTTCCTGAGCCTGAGGCCGTAGGCTATGTTCTCGAACACGGTCATGTGGGGGAAGAGGGCCAGGTGCTGGAAGACCATCCCTATATTCCTCTTGTAGGGCGGAAGGTTGGTCACGTCCTTGCCCTCGAGGATCACGACCCCCTCGTCGGGTTTCTCGAGACCAGCGATGATCCTGAGGAGTGTTGTCTTCCCTGAACCGCTGGGGCCGAGAAGGGAGAAGAATTCGTTCCTCTTTATCTCTATGTTGACATGATCCGAGGCGACGACCCTGCCGAACCGCTTAACGATGTTACGGAGAACGACCATATCCTCGACTTCGGGAGTGATATACTCAGCCTTCTCCATCATCTCCATCTCCGAGTCCCATCAGGGGCTTATATTTTGATTTTTCGGATGCTTGGGGCCCGGTACCTTCTGGAAAAAATGTTAACTATGTCGGGGGAG
>JALWYH010000117.1 GCA_027078475.1 Thermoproteota archaeon | reverse complement strand
GTAGTGAGAGCACGCTCAGGGATATCATCAGTCCCGGCGGTATGACCCACGTCCACATTCCCAGCACTATGGCCTGCCTCGAGAAGGCGTAGTGGAGCATCATACCCCAGCTCTTCTGGGTCGCGTCTCCCAGACCGAGGAAGCTGAGGGAAGCCTCGGTTATCATGTTGCTGGCAGTCCTCAGGAGGGTCTCCGCCAAGATGATGGGGGCCGTGTTCGGAAGCAGATACTTGGCCATCACGTAGGCATCGGACGCCCCCAAGGCCCTGACGCTCTCGACGAAGGGCCTCTCCTTGAGCGACAGGATCATGCTCCTCACTACCCTCGCGACGGTAGGCCAGCTCGTTATGGCTATGGCCACTATCAGGACGAGGAACATGTGGGTTCCCAGCCAGGTCCCCTTGAAGACCATGGCCAAGAAGATCACCAGCAGGAGGCTCGGCATGACCATGAAGAGGTCAACCACCCTCATCAGCGCCTCGTCCACCTTGCCTCCCTTGTAGCCAGCGACCATCCCCACCACCACGCCTATGGCCACGGCCGAGACTGCAGACACGATCCCTATCATCAGGGAGATCCTGGCTCCGTATATCAGCTCGCTCAGTATGTCCTGGCCGGCGTCGTTGGTACCCAGCGGGTGCTTCCAGCTGGGGGGTTCCAGGGGCCTGCCGGTCCTCTTGAACGGGTCGTAGGGTGCTAGGTAGGGGGCGAAGACCGCCATTATCACTATGATAGTCAGGAGCACCGATCCGAAGAGCGACGCCTTGTGCTCCCTGACTATGGTCAGGAACTCCTTTACCCCCTGTATCTTCCTCTGCCATCCCGTCTTCTTAAGGTTCCTTATCAGCTCCTCCTTCCTGACCGCCATTCAGGTCACCCTGACCCTAGGATCCAGGATCCCGTAGAGCAGATCGGCCACCAGATTGGCCAGGAGGACAGTGACGGTCATTATGATGAAGGCCCCCTGAACGAGAAAGTAGTCGTCGTTCATTATGGCGTCGAAGATGAGCCTCCCCATGCCTGGATAGCTGAACACGGTCTCCGTGAGTATGGCCCCGTTTATCATGAAGCCGAACCTCAGGGCCGTTACCGTGACCATGGGCAGGATCGCCACCCTGGCGGCGTGCCTGTACATGACCGTCCTCTCAGCCAGCCCCTTGAGCTTGGCCATCCAGACGAAGTCCTGGCCCATGACCTCGACCATGGCGTTCCTCATGTAGAGCATGTACATCCCTATCTCCCTGATCACCAGCACGGTGATCGGGAGGGCCGCGTGCCAGGAGACGTCGGCCACGTAGTCCAAGATCGAGGGAAACTCCTTCGCCGGCGTCACCGATCCAGCCAGGGGGAAGAGGCCGAGGTAGTAACCGAAGAACATGAGGAAGAGCAGGGCCAGCCAGAAGTGAGGGGTGCTCCTGATGAACAGTGCAGTCGACGTCACCGCCACGTCGTACCTGGTGCCGTGCTTCCAAGCTGTCTTCATGCCCAGGTATATGCTCAGGATCGTGGATATCACTATGGCCGGCAGTAGAAGGAGCAGGGTCCACGGCAGCCTCTCCATTATCACATCCATCACGGGTCTCTGGTAGTAGAGGGAGTAGCCGAACTCCCCCCTGAAGGTATTGAGGATGAAGTCTATGTACTGCTCGTGGAGGGGCTTGTCCAGGCCGTATACGGCCTTTATCTTCTCTATCTGCTCAGGGGTTATCCTGGGGTCCTCCAGCACCAAGGTGCCGAAGGGATCGCCGACGAGCCTGACCATTATGAACACGAAGGTCACCGCGGCGATGAACGTCAGGAATATGGCGAGAACCTTCCTCAGGAGGAACGCGCCGTAGCTCGCCATTCATTTAACACCCCTGCTCACATACGAGGCCTCCCGCCATCCGGAATCAAAAGAAAAAGGTGTTGGGTTGGGCAGGCTACTCGAACTATCTCCTCCTGAGCAGCAGCCAGACGGCGACAACTATGATGATCAGCACTATCACGCCAACCCATATGAGGGTGGAGGTCGCGCCGGCGGTCGTTTCGGTGACGGTCCCTGGTCCGGGCGCCGGGGTCTGAGTCTCAGCAGGAGCTGCCGTGGCCTTGGGAGACTGGGTGGCCCCGGGCTTGGTCTTGGGCTTCAGGTTGAGCATGGTCCACCTGTTGATTATCCAGTCGAACTTAATGGGAACCCAGCCGTCGAACCTGTCGGTCCTGTACGGATTGATTATCACCGGGTAGTAGAGGGTTATCAGTGGCAGCAGGTCAGCGAGCTTGAGCTGTATCTTGCAGGCCAGCTCCTTCCTCTTGTTGACGTCGAGGGTAACCGCCTGCTCCTCGAGCAGCTGATCGAGCTCGGGATCGGACAGCTCGTAGTAGTTGGCCGACGCGTTGGTCTTGAACCTGAGCCTCATCCAGTCTGGATCTGGCTCGGTCGGGCCGGCACCGAGGATGAAGCTGTCGAACTTGTGGGCCTTTATGCCGGGCCACACCACCCCCTTCCAGTCACCCACCTGCACGGTGACCTTCACTCCTATCTCCTTGAGGTAGTCCCTTATCATCTCCGCTGCCCTTACCCTGGCGGGGTCGTAGCTCGGCGGGTAGATCTCGAAGGCCACGTCCTTGCCGTCGGGGGTCTCCCTTATACCGTCGTTGTCCCTGTCGACCCATCCGAGCTCATCAAGGAGCTGCTTGGCCTTCTCCGGGTTGTAGGAGTACATCTTGCCGGCCTTCTCGCAATACCAGTCCTTCCAGACCGCGGGCATCACTCCATAGCTTCCGGGCTCTCCGGCTCCAAGCCTGGCGATCTCAACTATCTCGGTCAGGTTTATCGCGTAAGCCATCGCCTTCCTGAACTTCTTCTCGGTGAACGGGAAGTGCTTCAGGTTGAAGCCCCAGTGGTAGAAGTACGGCCTCAGGTACCTGTGGATCTTGACCCCGGAGGCCTCGAGGTCCTTCTCGACCGCCGGGTTTATGGCGAGGTGTATGGCCACATCTATCTCGCCCTTCTTTATCATCAGGACTTGGGTGTCCCCCTCCTTGACGAACCTTATGACCACGTTCTTTACGGCGGGGGCTCCCTTCCAGTAGTTCTCATTAGCGACCAGCCTGACGTACTCGTTGGTCTTGTACTCCACCACCTTGAAGGGACCCGTGCCCACGACCTCGCTGAGCTTGGGCTCGTACTTGGAGGCCACGAAGCCCTCCTTGCTGACTATCGGCTCCCATATGTGCTTCGGCAGGATCGGGTTCGTAAGCATGGTGTTGACCACGGCCACGAAGGGCTCCGTAAGATGGAGCTTGACCGTGTGATCGTCCACCACCTCCACGTGATCCAAGTACTCCATATCGGAGTGGCCCCTCTTGGCTGTAACGTCCTTCTTGAAGTACTCGAAGGTGAACTTCACATCCTCGGCCGTGAAGGGCTTTCCATCCTGCCACTTCTCCCCCTTCCTGAGCTTTATGGTCCAGACCTTCCCGTCAGGTGAGGCCTGCCACGACTCGGCTAGCCACGGCACGTACTTCCCGTTGGGATCGGTCGTGGCCAAGGGCTCGTATATCATGTCCAAGGTAATTATGGTCCAAGTGGAGGTGTCGGACCAAGCGTTCAGGGTCTGGGGAGGACTGGGGAGGGCTATCCTGAGGGT
>JALWYH010000116.1 GCA_027078475.1 Thermoproteota archaeon | reverse complement strand
TGTGAGGGATCTCTACGTCAGTTACGGGCCCCTGACGGCGGTCCAAGGTATAAGCTTCAGGGTGGAGGAGGGACAGGTGGTGAGCTTGCTGGGGAGCAATGGCGCCGGCAAGACCACGACGCTCAGTGGCATTTCGGGGACCATAACCCTTGTGGGCGGGAGGGTCACCGGGGGATCCGTGAAGTTCGCGGGAGAGGAGATAGGTGAAGTCCCTCCCCACAGGAGGGTCAGGATGGGCATATCCCTGGTTCCCGAGGGGAGGAGAATCTTTCACAGGCTGACGGTCTACGAGAACCTGGTGGTGGGGGGCTACACGGTTGGAGACATTGAGGACAGGCTCGAGTTCGCTTATCAGCTCTTCCCAATCCTCAGGGAGAGGAAGAACCAGATAGCTGGCTCCCTAAGTGGCGGCGAGCAGCAGATGCTCGCAATAGCAAGGGGACTCATGAGCAGGCCTAGGCTCCTCCTGCTGGACGAGCCCTCCTTGG
This sequence comes from Thermoproteota archaeon, assembly GCA_027078475.1. Taxonomy (GTDB): domain Archaea; phylum Korarchaeota; class Korarchaeia; order Korarchaeales; family Korarchaeaceae; genus Korarchaeum. Next base: position 3,167 of record JALWYH010000116.1, on the reverse strand, counting down.
GACTGGCTCCTAGGATAGTGGATGTCCTCTATGATGCCATATCGAGGATAAATGAGGAGGGGACAACGGTGCTGGTGGTGGAACAGCACGTCAAGAAGGCCCTGACCCACTCCAACTACATCTACGTGATACAGACCGGCAGGATAATAGCGAGCGGCGAGCCGGAGGAGGTCCTCTCCATGGACATGGTCAAGGCCTATCTAGGGTGATCGGATGGCCAGCGCCACTTACCTTCTGGACCTGTTCGTCGGGAGCTTCGTGCTGGGCAGCATGTACGCCCTCCTCTCCATAGGGATGAGCATAATCTACGGAATCCTCAGACTGATCAACTTCGCCCATGGCGCCATGCTCATGGTGGGAGCCTACTTTTACATCATGTTCCTGGCCATGGGCTTGGATCCCGTGCTCTCACTCCCCCTCTCCATGGCCTTGGGAGCGGTCCTGGGCGTCGCCATTGACTTCTTCGCCTACAGACCCCTGAGAGGGGGTCCCGAGCTATCGATGCTGATCACATCGCTGGGGGTATACATATTCCTCGAGAACCTAGTGAGGATCATAGCGACCCCTCAGCCTAGGGTCTTCCCGCTGCCCGACTTCCTCAAGGGTATCTACAGGTACGGGGATTTCTCCGTCAGGGTCATAGAGATATTCACAATAGTGTCGACCTTGGTGCTCTTCGCAATCCTGGTCCTGTTCTTCAAGAGAACCAAGTTGGGGATAGCAATGAGGGCCACCGCCGATGATCTGGAGGCCAGCGTGCTGATGGGGATTGACGCCAACCGCATCATAATGGTCGCCTTCGCCCTTGCCTCCATGGTCGCCGCGCTGACGGGATTCCTGTGGGGAGGTATGTACGGCCAGGTGGATCCCACCACCGGCTTCATGCCCGGTGTCAAGGCCTTCATAGCCGCGGTGGTCGGGGGGATAGGCAGCCTCACCGGATCAGTCCTGGGCGGCTATATACTAGGCTACGCCGAGATATTCTCCGTGGGGCTCCTCCCCCCTGAGTACTCGGGGCTCAGGGACGGTATCTCGTTCCTCATCCTCATAGTAATCCTGCTCATCAGGCCCTACGGACTCTTCGGTAGGGAGGTGGAGCGGGTATGAGGACGGCGCGAACCGGGGCTAGGCAGCTCATCACCGCGGTGGTCGTGGGGGCAATAGTCCTCCTGCTGATAGATCGCTTCGCCTCAGGTTACTACAAGTACCTGATAGAGCTCATGGGCATTTACGCCATCCTAACCGTGAGCCTGGGACTGACGAACGGATTCACAGATGTGTTCAGCTTGGGGCACGTGGGCTTCATGGCCGTGGGCGCATACACGGCGGCTCTCCTTACCTTCCCGCTGGAGAAGAGGCCGGATTATTTTCCGGAGCTTCCGGAGATACTCAGGGGGGCATATCTACCCTATCCTGTCGCCCTTATCGTTGGCGGGCTGCTGGCGGCTGCGATAGCGTTCGTCATAGGGTTCCCCGTCCTCAGGCTGAAGGGGCACTACTTGGCGGTGGCAACCCTGGGCTTCATGGCCGTGGTCTACTCACTCCTCCTCAACTTAGAGCCCATCACTAGAGGGGCCTTGGGAATAAGCGGCATACCCGAGTATACCAACCTTTGGTGGATCTACCTGTGGCTCGGTCTCACGATTTACGTTACTTGGAGGTTGATCGACTCCTACCACGGGAGGGCGATGATAGCCATAAGGGAGGACAGTATAGCCGCCCAGAGCCTGGGGATAGACACCTTCAGATATAGGATGATGGCCTTCGTGATGGGGGCCTTCTTCGCCGGAGTGGCCGGCGGGCTCTACGCCCACCTGATAACCCTCATAGATCCCAGAGCCTTCTCCTTCGTCCTGACCTTCAACGTGATAATAATGCTGATAGTGGGCGGCATGTACACCATATCCGGTGCCTGGCTCGGGGCGGTCCTCTTCACGGTCCTTATGCAAGCCCTCAAGCCCGTGGAGGAGATCACGGGTCTCTACGGTCTTGTCGAACTGATCTTCTCTGCTCTCCTGGTTGCCATTATGATATACAAGCCCAGGGGCCTGCTGGAGGAGGAGCTCCCTCAGCTGGTGAGGAGGTGGCTGCGGGCCGGCGAGGGTACCAGCTAGTCTCAAATCTTTTTCCCCTTTATTCCAGCGATCGAATGGGAAAGATTATACCTTTCCAAAGGGCTGCTGGTCCACGGGGGTGGTGTCCATGGGAATAATCCTCGACAAGGACGTGAACCTCCTTTTCCTGAACGGCAAGAAGTTCAGGGAGGGTAATTATGACAAGGCCCTTATCCCGGTGGGAAGCTGCGAGAACCACGGGGATCACCTTCCGTTCGGCTCCGACACTATTGTATCGACAAAGATAGCCGAGGAGGTGGCCAAGAGGGTCAAGGGAGCTTTTGTGGTGCCTCCTCTCCCATACGGCATGAGCGAGCACTACGCCATGTTCCCGATAGCAGTCTCTCTCAAGCCCGAGACCGTGATAGCGGTCCTCAGGGACGTGTTCGAGAGCCTGTACAGGCACGGGATAAGGAAGTTCCTCGTTATCAACGGTCACGACGGCAACATAGAGCCCATAGAGATAGCCGCCAGGCAGTTCAAGGTGCAGCACAAGGACGCCAGGATAGCGGTCCTCGACGCCTGGTGGGTCACCGCCGGCAAGCTCCTGCCCCCCGACACCTTCGAGGTCTGGGAGGGGCTCGGGCACGCCGGCGAGGGGGAGACATCCATAAACCTGGCCATAGCCCCCGAGCTGGTGGACATGGAGGCGGCCAAGGGCGTGGTGCCGAAGCTGCCGGAGCACATAAAGATCGTCTGGACCTTCGACGAGCTCACCCCCTACGGTGCGACCGGAGATCCCACCAAGGCCACCAAGGAGAAGGGAGAGAAGATGCTGAACGTCATCGTGGACTTCCTAGTGAAGTTCATAGAGGAGATGGATGCGAAGAACTGGGAGTACAAGCAGTACTGATATCCAACTTACCCCCATTTTTCCTGTACGGTGGGCTCGATCACCCCTGTGGGTACTCTTCTCTCCGAATGGTGCCCTCTGAGGAAACCCCTGCTGCTCCAGTAAATCAGGAGCATCGAGGTGAACCCCAGAGCATCCTCCAGAATGGTGGCCACATCGATCGGCAGGATACCCTTCAGGAAACCCAGCGTAGCGAGGGT
>JALWYH010000115.1 GCA_027078475.1 Thermoproteota archaeon | reverse complement strand
CCTCACGGTGTAACCGTCGGTCCTAACGAGCTCCACGGTGACGTTGTTCCCTATGAGGGACAGGGCCTCGCTCGGGTGGTCAAGCAGGTCGTAGAGCGGGAAGAACTGCAGCCCCTTGCCTCCAGTGGTGTCGACGTAGGTCTTGTTCTCCACCTCGTTGTACACCATGGGCACCCCGGTAACGTAAGTGGTGCCGTTCCAGTACTTCACGTACTTGGAGACTATTATGTATGTCCCGCTGAGGTTACCAGGAAGCTCGACGGTGAGCCATCCACCGAGTATAACCCTCTCGCTATAGGTGGCCGCTGCGTTGGATCCAGGCGGGGCATTCGGGTTCCTGGCGAGGCGCAAGGTGACGTTGGAGGTGAGGTTGGCCGAGGTGAGCGTGATGGTCTTGTTCGACGGGTAGTACCCATCCTTCGAGGCGGATATGAGCCAGGTACCCTCGTCAGAGGAGAAGAGCGCGGTTCCATTGCTGTCTGTGTAGGAGAAGAGTGTGGTACCATCCGACTGCCTGGTCATCACCACGTAGGCCTGATCTATCGGGCCAGACGTCTCGTTGTCCACTACGTGAACGGTCAGCATCCCAGCCGCACTCTGGAGCCTCATCTCATAGACGCCACTGTGATCTATCATGAAGGTCTCATTCCTGGGCATGTAGCCCTCCTTGTAAGTGTAGATCCAGTAGAGCCCGGGATCCAGCGGGTGGTCTGGCTGCCACATTCCCGTCCCGTCGGTGGTTCCCTGCAGCCTGACGCTCGGGGAGCCTATTATCACGGTCGCGCCCGCTATGGCAGAGTCCGTCTCGTTGTCCACCACCTTAACAACTGGCATGACCTTGTGACTCGGCTCGGTGAACTTCACTATAGCATCTGAGTAGAGTATGTCGTTGTAGGCGAGGAGCGCTATGCCGCTGAAGTCCTTACCCGAGAGATCAACTGTGCCCTCGAAGACGTAGATGTCGTGATTGTGGTGATGGCAGCCGCATCCCCATCCGTGGTGCAGCACGTCAACTAGGGGCAGGTCATGCGCCTCCGAGACGCCCAGCTTGAAGATGGAACCAGCGTAGGAGTGCCATATCATCTCATCCAGATCCCTCTCCTTGTTGAAGGACGAGATGACCAGAAGCTTCGCCGTGATGTAGTCCTCCTCCCATGGCACGTTGGGGTCCACCCAGAGCTTGACGTGGTACCTCTTCGGTCCCACCTCCTCCACGGTGTAGCTGAGGATGGTGGGCCTGACCACCGGTCCGTACACCACCTTCCTCTCGGTTCCCCTGTCGGTGGAGATGCTCATTATGAAGACTGGGAGTCCGCCATTGCCCAACACCTCGTCGAGGCTCTTGACCACCGATGACTCCACTAGCCTGTCGCTCCAGGTGACCTGATCGCCATCGGTGTCGGTCTCTATCTCCCTGATGGAGACGTTGTCTATGCTGGGATAGACGAACGAGTCCTTGTATACCAGGTCGTTGGAGAAGAGGAACCAGCGGCAGTGGTGATGGTGCCACCACCTCCACCCGTAGGTGGTCACGTTGGAGTAGAAGTACCTGAACATGTGCCCGGGATCGGTGTCCCACCACCTCTTCCTCTCGTAGGCCACCGAACCGTACCTGTACATGGGGCAGGGTGTGAGGCTCAGCGAGATCCTGGTGGTCGTGGGGTTGCAATTGCAGTAGCTGGCGGCCTCCTCGTGGGTGAGGAACGTGTTGGATGAGACGTTGAAGTAGAAGAAGTCGAAGTTGTAGGCTATTCCATTGACCACGAGGTGCGGGAACTCCCCAGAAACGACGTTGCTCCTAGACCCATGGCAGCAGCAGGAGTTGAGATAGTAGACCTTGGATCCGAGGTACTCCCACCTTCCATAGTTGTTGAACCACACCGAGATGTTGGCCTCGTTTCCGTTGTTCAGGAGCTGGGCGCTCAGCCTGAATGGACCGCAGGTACCTCCCACGCACTGGCTCACATTGAAGGTCGCGAATGTCGGGGCAGCCTTGAGGAGATCGTTGCCTATGGCGAAGACCCTGAAGGGCTCTCCATCCTCGGCGTGGTCCTCCCACCCAGGTCGGAAGAGGAACTCCATGTTGTCGTAGAGACTCCTCAGGTAGCTGGCATTCATTATGCCTATGGAGGCCATGGTGTTAACTGGAATCCTGATGTTCCTGCTGCAGCCGCATCCCGTGAGCCTGAGGCCCGAGTAGACTATGAATCTGGGCTCGCCATGGCCGAAGCTTAGGCTTACGTGCATGTCCTTTTGACATGAGCAATGCTGCATCACCGGACATCCTGCGTTACCTTCATGCGTTTCGTAGGTGAATGTCCTCCAGAATTTGTTCAATGGATTGCCATATATTGGTAGTACCGGAACTATCAGCACCGATAGAGCCAGTACTACCACAAATCTTTTCCAGAAACCCATATCCTGCATCCTCCTCTGGGTTCTCATTCTTATCTCCACCTACGCGCCCCTGGTGACTCTTAATAACCTTCTCGTACATCCTTTGAGCCCAAAATCACCTGAGAATGAATCCCTATGAAAAAACTGTCGATGAGAAGCGAGTACCGTTCACCCGGGTAGTAGATTTTGAGGGGCGCTGGAAGCGAACACCACACCAAGATCTGTCACCAGATCGATCCTTGTCACATAATTGGGCAGTCTGTCGAAGGAGAAGTAGATGTAGGGGGCTCCCGGATCGAATATCGCGTTGGCCGCCAGGGCCCTGACGGCGCTGGCCTCCAAATATTTCTTGGCAATGTAAAGATCGTCGAACGCGGCCACTTTGGCCTTCTCATACTGCTGGTACGGTAACTCAACATACGAGACGCTCAGAGAGGAGGGCTGATCATCGACATCAACCAGCCTCCCGTTCACGTAGAAGAACATCTTGGTACCGTTGGTGACCACGCAGTAGTGATTCCAGTCGGTGGCATTGACGTAGTCGCTCCCCTGCTCTAGGTCCACGCCCGCCACCCTCATGAATACCTTGGGATGATACTCGCTCCCGTTGAAGTTGGGATCCACCATGACTTGGATGGAGTCCATGTCCAGAACAGTCCAGGAACTCCCCCAATTCTGATGATCGATTATCCTAAGCCAGAGGCAGGCGGTCCAGTTCTCTCCCGTCGTCAGGCCGGTGTTCACCCTCGGTCTGGTAGTCGCTGAGAGGTTCCTGTATAGGGCGTACCCGTCAGCCCCGAAGTCCAGCCAAGTCGTGTTCAGGAACCGCTCGTCGGGGAAGTACCTCCCGGGATCTGTGTCCGATGGTATGGGGACCTGCAGGAGCGCGGAGGAGCCGGAGGCGATCTGATTCAGGTTGTAAAGGATCCTCCAGTGACCAAACTGCTCCAGATTCAACCTCACCCTCACGTTCGGACCCAGCACTAGGCCTCCAGAGTAGTAGTGGGGTCTCAGTGTGCCGTTGACTATGGTCACCAGATCCTCAACCGGCAGGCGAAAGGTCGGAACCCTTGATCCATTAACATAGACGTATATGTATCTTATGCTGGTGTTGGTTCCCAGGTTCCTCAGCATGACGTCGTACCTTCCCCTCCAAACTATCTCAGCGTTCTCCTTGGCTCTCTCCCTCTCAAGGGCGAGGATCTTCTGCACGCTTCCTGAGAGGGATATGAAGTCGGCCTGCATCTGAACGACCAGCCCGATCATGAGCAGTATTATTA
>JALWYH010000114.1 GCA_027078475.1 Thermoproteota archaeon | reverse complement strand
CCCAAATATATTCGTATCCCCACCCCTCCCATTGATCCATCACCAGCCCGGTGTTGCGATCATTTAGACATTTATTTCCATTCAGCGAGCAGGAGGAAACATGCAGAGGCGCTTGCGGGGAGGCAGTGGTTTCACCCTTTTAAGCTTCCACCGGGACCGGTGAGGAGATGAAAGCAGAGTCATACATTGGAAGGTCCGCCCTCGTCCTCCTGCTCATGGTGCTGGCCATCACCCCCATCAGGGGGTACGCCTCGGGGGGATCGATAACAAGCATCGAAACCAGCGAGAATCCCATAAACGAGACTGCGGTTGAGATAATCGTGGATGTAGGGGTGAAGGTGCAGTTCGATTCCCCCGGCTACTATGTGATCCTGATCAGGGACGATTCCACAGGCTCCTACCTGGCGGAGTCCCTGATATACTCGGTGGGCGCGGTCACAGACGAGAAAACGGTCACTCTCAGGTTCCAGAGATCAAGACAGCCGGGGATGTATTCGTACACGGCCATACTCAAGATGAAGGATTCCTCCTCCGGATGGTTCGACGCCGATACCGAGCACTTCTCCATCGTGGTATCCCCGCCCCAGGTGATAACCAATGTGACCACGGTCACGGTCACGGAGACCGTCACCAAGGCCATGGAGTACATCACGACCGTGACCCAGACGGTGACGCGCACCCTGACGCTCACTCAGACGACCACGCGATTCAACCTGACCACCCTGACCATCCTCAAGACAGTGACTCACAACGTCACCCAACTGAGGACGGTCACTAGGAATATCACGAAGACCAGAACCGTCACGAGAACTGTAGCGGCATCCAAGGGGGCTGGGGGGTTCGATCTCAGGATGGTGGGCCTCGGAGTGATAGCGGTGCTGGTGGCCATCCTACTATTGATGGCCCTGAGGAGGAGGTGAATGAGCTAATGAGCGGGCGAGCGACGGAATCCACGCTGCCGAGGGGAGCTGACCCATGAGCCCGCGACTCACTGCTGGGGGATCTCCGTGAGGAAGATGAAGCTGGTGGTGATGGGTCCGCATCAGGCCGGGAAAACCACCCTGATAAGGAGACTAGATCCCTGGGCCGTGAGGATGGACTACTCCAAGGGTTCCTTCTCCACCACAGTGGGCTTCGACTACGGCATAGTGATATGGGACGCCACCGAGGGGAAGATCTACAGGAGGGATCAGATCGATTCAGTAGACCCCTCCAACGAGATATGGAAGGTGACGATAACCGGGACCCCTGGGCAGGCAGCCTTCACTGCGGCCAGAAAGGCTCTCCTCAGGGGGAAGGATGGGGTGGCCCTTCTGGTGGATGCTACGCATCCGGCCCAGATGGTCTACGCCCTGAGTCAGTACCAGGAGGCGATGGATGTGCTCGGACCCCGCTTCCCCCTACTGATCATGTCGAACAAGCACGACCTCCCCAGAGCGAACCCTCCCGAGAGGCTGGTTCCACTCTTGGGGATAAAGGCGGATGTGTGGAGGATCTCGGCTCTCAAGGGTATGAATGTGGAAGAGGCCTTCAAGGAGCTCCTGCTGAAGGTCAGGAAGCGCCTCCTTGTGGAATCCATCGCCATGCTCTTGAGGGGTCGCATCCTGTGATGGGCGCTTGGTGAGCGCTCGGCGGGCGCTAACCGCTCGATGGGCGCCCTTAAGTTACGGGTCAGCCAGCGTGCCATGGTGATCTGTTGGATATGAAAAGAAGGTTGCTCGGAGGTTCATCGCTGGCCCCTAGGATCTTGGCCGCCGTTGGGCTGTCGGTTATCCTAGTAATGACTGCGCCCACTCTAGCCGTGAACCAGCATACAGCATCCTATCTCTTGGATCTCTACTTAAGCGCTAGATCAGACCTGATATCGCTCCTGAAAGCTTACCTGTCATCCGGCGCCGTGGGGTCGGGGCTGGGAACGGGGTCCGCTTCCACCTCATCCCCCGCTCCCACCCCCTCCAACATCAGTACCAGTACGGCTGCGGCCAATACCAGCAGCAGTCCAAACAGCTCATCGACTGGAACAGGGGGCTACACCACTGTAACCTCAACTGGGACGACGACTGGTGTGCGCCTGAGCACCCAAGTACCTTCGTGGTGCGCCGATATAGATGAGAGGATCAACTCGACCCTCCAGCTGGCCGATCAGTTCGCATTGGCCGCTAACGTAAGCATGCAGTCGGGCAATTACGCCCTCGCTTCTAAACAGGCCTTAAAGGCCCTCAATCTAATCGGAAAGGCCTATGTGAAGCTGTCCCTGTGCATGAGCGCCGTACCTGGATCCATCACGGCGGAGGGCAACACCAGCGCCACCCTCAGTCTGAGTCCGGAAGCGAACGCCTCTGTGAGGGCTGGAACGGGGGCGGGGGCAGCGAATGCGACCGGCTGGCTCAACCATCATCATAATCTTAAGCACCAAGGAGCGGGCTTGATTTCGGCGATCCTCAGGCATGAGATAAGGCTGAGCAGATTGAAGGCGGCGCTGAGAAAAGCAGGTGAGTTCGAGGTGAATGTGAGCCAAGGGTGGAGCCTCTCTCAGCAGGCGGAGGATCTGCTGAGGAGGGCCAGGGAGGCGGCTCTCGCGGGGAACAGCTCATCGGCAGCCCAGATGCTCAAGGAAGCTAATGAAATCATATCAGAGCTGATAACCTATCTCCGGGCCACCTCTGCTGTGGCTCTGGAGCACAAGAGCATGTGGCTACACGGACATGGCCATAACGCCAGTCGCGGTCCAGGCGCGGGTGAAGGTGTGAGAGAGGGAGAGGGAGGAGAGCACGATCACGGAATGGGCCACTGGAGTCGCTGGAGCGCGAATCACACGGGCAACCTCACAATGACTGGCCACCGGGGCAGCGGGGGGAGCGGGCACGTGGCAGGAGGAGGGGCTGGCGCGGAAGGACGTGCATCCGGGAACTGGACTATCACTCCCGGATTCGGACCAGGAGGCGGTGAGGGACACGAGCACGGTCATGACCATGGACATGAACATGAGCGGGGACAGGGGCACGGAGCGCATAACTCCATGATGGGAGGATGGATCCAAGGAGGCGAGGACCAAGACTCCGAGGGTTGAAACCCTATCGGGGAGACCCGCTTGTTCCATCCTCTTTTTATCTGATCAGCCCAAGGGGTTGCATGTGAGCATGAAGGGGAAGAGCCCAGACGGAATGATTCCTATCATGGCCATTGCTCTCCTCATCCTGTCGGCTCTCATCACCCCCCTGAGCGCCGGTACGGCCGATTATTCCGCGGTCCTGGTCGTCTTTCCCGATGGATGGGTTGATGTCACCATAAGTATCAGGGTGAATGGCACAGGGCCGGTTGCCTTCCGGCTAGACGGCGATCCGAGCTACCTGCTTGTGGAGGGAGATGGCCTGCTTCTCAACTACACCCTGAAGGGTGAGGTGATAAGGGTGGACCCCGCGGGCTCCTCCCTAGTGAACATATCGTACCAGACCCCCTCGCTAACCAGCAAGGCCGGAGCCGTCTGGAACCTGACTGCGAGGCTGGATGTCAACGTGACTAGGATATATCTGCCGAAGGGCAGCATCATCCTCGGAATGTCAGCCGTCCCCAAAGAAATAGAACTCAAGGGCGACTGGATGGAACTGATCTTCGATGGGGGGGATGTATGGGTCGCCTACAAGCTCGGTAGGATCATACCCAGTGAACCAGCCGGATCTAAACCTGCCCGATCGGGAGAGGCGGTGCCAGCGAGCCGAAGCAATAGCACCATCGGGCTG
>JALWYH010000113.1 GCA_027078475.1 Thermoproteota archaeon | reverse complement strand
CTCCAAGGCGGTGGCTTCGTGCTCCACGTTCGGGGGGATGATGTAGGCATCTCCTGGATTGAGGTCATGAACCCCCTCGCCTATCCTGATCCTCAGCCTCCCCCTGACCACGTAACCTGACTGCTCGTTGGGATGGGAGTGCGCCGGCGCGATGGCACCCTTCCTCAGGGATATCTCCAAGAGGAGGATCCTCTCCCCCAGGGCGAGCGCCCTCCTGGTCACACCGGGCCAAGTCTCGTAAGGCGTCGCCTCCACTCTCCTGAGCATCCTGTACATGACAACACCACGTACAGAGGAAGGTAACGATATTAATCTTTATCTCCGGAAATGGAGACACGTCCATATCCAAAATCGCGTTGTCTCGTGCCTCTTTCATTCTCATAATGGGCATGATTTGAATTACGTTAATATGAATTCCCGGGGGTTCATGCCGGAATTAAACGTAAAAAAGATAGCCCATTTCATCGGCCGATTGCTGGGCTGACGCCACGCGATGATCGGAGGGAGGAGAGCCATCTTTATATTAATTGCCTAATGGTTGTTAGACAACAGACAGGGTGCTGACCATGGCAGGGGATAAGGGTGAGAGCCTCATCTTCGGGAGGTTCAGCAAGCCCTTCGACGTGAAGGACCTGCCAGACTTCCCGGGATGGGCCGCCATGTTCGGTCCCGGCCTCGTCTGGGCGGGGCTCTCTCAGGGAAGCGGGGAGCTCATATGGTGGCCGTACATGGTGGCCAAGTACGGGCTCTTCTTCCTCGGATGGCTCCTCTTCTACGCCTCCCTTCAGTACTGGGTCAACCTTGAGATAGCCAGGTACACCATGGCGACTGGAGAGTCCATATTCGAGGGGTTCCACAGGGTTCACAGGCTCTACGGCTGGTTCGCCTTCTTCGTGGCCCTGGTCGTCTACCTATGGGTGGGCGGATACGTGTCCGGTGGAGCCACGGCGCTGGCGGCGCTCACAAAGTTCCCGCCCGGATGGGATGCAGCCGGTCAGACCAGGTTCTGGTCGGAGGTTGCCATCTTCCTCATCTGGGTAATGTTCATGGTGGGACCGGTGGCCTACAAGATCGTTGAGTACATAGAGAGCCTCGCGGCCATTGTCTCATTCGGTGGGATGCTTATCGTCGTTCTGTTCTCGCCCGCGGTCAGCAGGGTGGTGGGCGAGTACTTCCCGGCTCTGATACCCTTCAGCTCGGGCTTCTCCCTGCTTCCTCCCAACTTCGACAAGGCCGACATGGGGATCTTCATAACGCTGATCGCCTACACCGGAGCCGGAGGAATATGGAACCTCCTCTACAGCTTCTGGATCAGGGACAAGAACGCCGGCATGTCGGCTCACATAGGAAGGGTGACCAGCCCCATAACAGGTGAGCCTGAGCCCATACCCGGGGTCGGAGTGGCCTTCCCTGACACCCCAGAGAACAGGAGGAGGTGGAAGCAGTGGGTCACCTGGCTGTGGGTGGACAACCTCTTCGGCGTGGCCCTCAATACGCTCACCATAGTACTCACCACGCTCCTCACCTACGCGGTGCTCAGGCCTGAGTTCCTGCAGAAGGGAGCGGAGGCCCTTCCCAAGGGCTTCAAGCTGGTTGTTGTGCAAGCGGAGTGGTTCGGTCACCTGTGGGGTGACGCTGGCAGGGCAGCCCTCTACCTGATAGGGTTCTTCTTCCTAGTGGACGCATACATAACCGCCCTCGACGGTGTGGGCAGGATCTTCGCCAGCAATGCCTACACGATCCCCGGGGTGCCTGAGAAGATTGAGTACAGAAAGATCTACTACTACTTGGTGACCATATACACCGTCATAGGCGCCATAACGGTGCTCCTCCAGAAGCCAGGCTTCCTGATAATACTGACGGGAGTGACGAACATGTTCATAATGGTGATCTACACGTGGCTGTTCCTCTACCAGAACTGGTACATGCTGCCGAAGATACATCCGGCCGGCAAGGTGGTGAGGCCGTCTTGGATACCCTTCGTCTTCACCCTCCTCAGCGCCTTGATGTTCACCTACGCCTTCGCCCTCTACCTCAACGTGAAGTTCCTCGGGGGATGAGCCGCCGGCATCGCCTTCCCTCGTCCACTCTCTCCTCCCTTTTCTCTTTTCTCCACGCCCATGATTAGAGGTAAATTGCATCCGGGAGGTTTATGGACCATCAATCTCTCTCCACAATCCCCCGCGTCCCCCGACCGGGCCCTCTCGTCGGTCAACTTTTTAAAAGAGCCGTATCAGGCCTCATGGATTGGAATGGAGGTTACTTCACCGGTCTTCTGGGTGGCATTCCACGCGGTCATAGTACTGTTCCTCTACCTAGATCTTAGGCATTACAAGAAGACCGAGGTGACACTCAGGGACAGCCTGCGGTGGGTCGCCATATGGATCGCTGTGGGCCTATCCTTCTCCGTCTTCGTCCTCTACGCCTACGGGCTGGAGGAGTTCGTCAAGTACATCACGGCCTATGTCACGGAGTACACCCTCTCAATGGACAACATATTCGTCTTCCTGGCGATCTTCACCTACTTCTCGGTGCCCTACCACTCCAGGCCCTTCGTCCTCCTAGTGGGCATACTGTTCGCGGCCCTCTTCAGGGGGCTGTTCATCATCATCGGAGTGGCCCTGCTCGAGAGGTATCACTGGATGGTCTACGTGTTCGGGGCAATCTTGATCTACTCCGGCTACAAGATGGCGCGTAGCGGTGCTGAGAGCGTGGATCCAGGGAAGAACAAGGTGGTGCTGCTGGCCAAGAGGTTCCTCCCCCTGACCCACGAGTACGAGGGCGACAGGTTCGTCGTGGTCAGGGATGGGAGGAGGCTCTTCACCCCCCTGGTCCTGGTGCTCCTGGCCATAGAGACAACCGACATAATGTTCGCCTTCGACTCGGTGCCAGCCGTGTTAGCGATAACCAGGGAGTTCTTCACGGCCTACACATCGAACATACTCGCGGTCCTGGGACTGAGATCCCTCTACTTCGTGCTGGAGCACGGGGTGAAGCAGCTGGAGAACCTCGGAAAGGGGCTGGCCTTCTACCTCTTCTACCTGGGAGTCGCCTTCCTCCTCACCGCATTCGGGATAGATCTGCCCTCTTGGCTCTCACTGGTCCTGATCCTGTCAATACTGGCCTGGGCCTTCCTGACATCCAAGAAAGGAGGTGGATCGGGAGGGAAGGATGGAAGGGAGTGAGAGAGCTTGGCATGTGGAGACGAGCCAATCTGCGGTGCCGGCGGCACGACCGCCCTATGGTGACCGTTCAACTCCCTCGTCTCAAATTTTAACGATCGGCGAGTAAGGGTTATCTTTCTCCATCCCTCATCTTTATCCGGTGATGCCCATGACCAAGAAGGTCCTGATAGTAGCCGGGGATGCGGTGGAGGCCCAGGAGCTGTTTTATCCCTATTGGCGCCTAAAGGAGGAGGGTTTCGACGTTCACGTAGCCGCCCCCACCAAGAAGACTCTAATGACAGTCGTTCACGATTTCGAGCCCGGCTGGGAGACCTACACCGAGAAGCCCGGTTACAGATTCGCCTGGGTGGACAAGGAGTTCAAGGAGGTGAACCCGGAGGAGTACGACGGCCTAGTCATTCCGGGTGGTAGGGCGCCCGAGTACATAAGGCTGGATCCCAATCTAGAGAGGATCGTCAGGCACTTCGTCGAGGCCAAGAAACCCATCGCGGCGATCTGTCACGGGCCCCTGCTCCTCACCGGCTACAAACTCATAAGCCCTGGGATGAAGATGACCTCCTACATCGCCGTGAGCCCCGATGTCAAGGCCCACGGGGCGGAGTACCTCGATCAGGAGGTGGTAGTCCACGATAACTTGGTGACCGCGAGGGCCTGGCCGGACCTCCCAGCATGGATGCGCGAGTTCATCAAGATGCTGAAGGGCTAGGGAGTAGTGCCGATCCCCACTTTTTTAATTATGATGTTTTCTGCAGTGTGACTCTTTTAATTCATTCCTGGCAGCGTGCCAGGTGAGCCCATTGGTTGAGTCAGATCTAGACAGCATTTACTCCCTACTTGCATGGCAGGGAGATCCCTACACCTCCGAGGGAAGGAAGAGGTACGAGAGGGCCCTGAGGGAATTCTCCGAGCTTCGAGACCATTCCTTCCTCAGCGGACTACCGGAGGAAGTAAAGGTTCTTGACATCCTGAGCGGTGAGGGGATAGGGGGAGTGGCGCTGTCGAAGTCGCTCGGGCGGGATAGGAGAATCAGGCTTTACATGATGGATCTCAGGGAGCAGGCCCTAGAGGTGGCCAGGCGCTTTTCCAAGGAGGAGCTCGGCCAAGAGGCCAGGGTTCTGGTTCACGATGCCACCAAGGCCCATGAGGTGGTGGACGGTATGGATGTGGTCCTCATGTATGGCCTCTCCACCCCGCACTTCGATCCGTGGAGGGCTGCCCTCCTCCTGGCCTCGGTTAGCGAGAGCCTGAAGGATGACGGGGTCTTCCTGGTCGAGGAGATGGACAGGAGATACTGGGTTTTCTACGTGACGGGCTACAAGGATGTGATGACCAAATTCAGGGGTGATGAGCCCATTCTGAGCCTTCACAGGGGTTATGACTTCAGGAGGGGTGTGTTCAGGCGGACGCACCTCTCGCTGGTCGATGGAAGGATGGCGAATCTCGAGCTCTACTTCTGGGGACTCGCTGATTTCCTGTCAATGATGTGGCTGTTCTTCCACCAAGTGGATATGCGACCCCTGGATGACAGGAGGTACATCCTGCTGGCCAGGCGGCCGAGGAGGAGATTGAAGCCCGGGGACCTGAGGCCACCATCCATGCTGGGAGGGTCGATACCTTGAAGCCCGATGACATGAGGAGGTTCTACTCCCTATTCCCCTGGCCCGAGGACCTAGAGGGATCCGGCAGGGAAAGATATGAAAGGGCTCTGAGGTACTTCAGGAGGGTGGTGGAGCATCCCTTCTTCTCCGGTAAATCCTTCAGGATCCTGGACCTAATGGGGGGCGTGGGCATAGGCGGGGTGGCTCTCGGCAAGGTCCTGAGGGAGGCTGGAAAGGAGATCGAACTCGCCGTACTTGATCTGAGGAAGGAGGCCCTGAACAGGGCTGGGGAATTCGCTCTGAGAGAGCTGGGAAGTAGACCCATTCTTATCGAAGGCGACGCTTTCCGGGTTCATGAGCTGGTTGACGAGGCTGATGTGGTCCTGATTTACGGGCTCACCATGCCGCACTTCGATCCGTGGAGCGCGATCCCCCTGCTGAATTCGGCGAGGGAGGTCGTCGGGCAGGATGGGGCGGTGCTAATACACCATCTGGATCAGGTGTACTGGGAGGGTTACATGCATCCGCGCAGGGAGATCTATCCCTTCTTCAATGGGCACCTGGCCCTGAGCCTTCACAGAGGCTATGATTTCAGGAAAGGCTCGGAGAGCAGGATAATGCTTTCTCCTGCGACGGGTGAGGCCATGGGGTATGACGTCTATCAGTGGAGCCTTTCCCTCCTCTCGGCGCTGGTCTGGATCTTCTTTGAGGATGTGGAGTACTTCCCGATCCTCTCGGACGGGAGCGCCGGGATCGTAATGGGTGTGGGGTCGAGGCCAGGCTGGCGGGTGGATGACCTGGAAATCCCGCCAGCGGAGATCTTGGAATGATCACACTGGGTGCGCTAGGGGATGGCACTGACTCCCCAAGGACATGTCGACGAACTCCAAATCACAGGGTCATCGCGAGATCGGCGGGCACTCGTCTGGCGCTGGTGGATGGGGGCCTTCACCGCTCCCCGCTTTCCACCTCATGGAGTACGGAGTTCGGGAGCTGCTCGACCTCCCTGATCGCGAGCTTGGCCTCCCCTTCGGATGCCTCCTGTAGTCGGCCCCCTTCCTGAGCTCGTCTAGGGCCATCATCTTGGCCTTGACTTCATCTCCCATCGGGTTCCCGAGGGCGTTGACGAGCTTGCCATCCCTCCGGGCTCTTGATCGAGTGAGGAGCTCTGCGGCCATTCCGATCGAAAAGTAGGCGGCGCTGACCGCCTTATCGAAACACCCCCACCTCCAGATCCTTCCTCACCTGCTCTGGGGGGAGCCTGGCCTTCACGAGGGACATTCCGGCACCCTCACCTGCTTAGAAGGATGATCCCTCGCCCTCGAACTCACTCACCACGGGCCCGTCCTGAGTTGCCACCACGGGCCCAGCACTCCCAGGACCCCCGGCCTCCTCTCGGCCCTGGCGGCGGCCTCCATGATCCTCAGCACCAGCTCGTAGCTATTCTCATCTACCACGACCAAGACGTTGCTCTCGTAGATCCTGTCCTCGGGAGAGGGGAAGGCTATGAGCCTCACGACCAGGGGATGGATTCGAGCTCCTTGAGGAAGCTGGAGAGCAACTGCCTCCACTCCCCGTCCACGGTGAGGTCCGCGTCGAGGGCGAGTCCCATCGGGGCTAGGCCCCACGCCCAGCTAATAACGTTATGCGAGCGAGGAGACTGGGTGGACAAACTCCCGCTCGAAGCCCGTGCACTGGGGTCCGACCACGGCTCAGATGCATCGACGATGTCGAAGCGATATTTATAACCACTCCGGGTGAGCGGGCCGGGTGAGTCCATGAGGGTCAAGGACATCCTTAAGGAGAGGGTGATAGCCCTCGATGGCGAATTCATTGGAGAGGTTGAGGACCTGGAGATCGATGATGAGTGGAGGGTCAGGTGGTTGATAGTGAGTCTTGAGAGGAGCGTCGCCAAGAAGCTAGGGTCCAGGTTCGGGTTCAGGGCTAAGGCTAGGGTTCCGGTTGAGATAGTCAAGGGGGTGAAGAATTACGTGACCCTCTCGCTGGAGGGCGAGGCCCTCTACTCCAAGATAGAGAAGTTGTGATGTGGAGTGGAGTGGAGTGGAGTGGAGTGGAGTGGAGAAGGGATAAAAGGCCTGCTCTCCCAATACCATCCGGTGGGCGAAGTGAAGAAGCTGGTCTACACCTATGATGAGGCGGACCCCCGAAACAGGAAGTTGCTTGGTGGCAAGGGAGCCGGGCTGGTGCTGATGTACAAGCAGGGGCTACCCGTGCCTCCCGGCTTCACCATCACCACCGAGGCCTGCAGGGAGTTCTACAGAAGGGGTGAGAACCTCCCGGAGGACCTGATGGATCAGGTAAGGGAGGCCATGAGGTGGCTGGAGTCCAAGACGGGAAAGAGGTTCGGCGATCCCTCCAATCCCCTGCTCGTATCGGTGAGGAGCGGCGCCCCGGTCTCCATGCCGGGGATGATGGACACCATACTCAACCTGGGGATCAACGACGAGATAGTCGAGTCTCTTGCTAAGATGACCGATGAGAGGTTCGCTTACGACGTGTACAGGCGATTCCTCCAGATGTTCGGTACCACGGTCCTGGGGCTGGACAGGAAGATCTTCGATGACATCTTGGAGGAGGTCAAGGCACGGAGGGGTGCAAAGACGGACGCCGATCTCACGGCCGAGGACCTGAAGGAGGTCGTGAGGAGGTACAAGGAGGTCCTGGGTGACAGGTTCCCTCAGGATCCGTGGAAGCAGCTCGAGCTCGCGATAGAGGCGGTCTTCAGGTCCTGGAACTCTCCCAGAGCCGTGTATTACAGGAAGGCCAACAGGATAACTCCTGACATAGCCGATGGAACTGCCGTCAACGTGGTGGCCATGGTCTACGGGAACATGGGCTGGGACTCCGGCACGGGCGTCCTCTTCACCAGGGACCCGGCCACCGGCGAGAACGTGTTGTACGGGGAGTTCCTGCCCAACGCCCAAGGCGAGGACGTGGTGGCTGGTATAAGGACCCCGAAGAGCATAGAGGACCTGCGCAGGGAGAGGCCCGACCTCTACCGGCAGCTTTACGAGATGGCGAAGAAGCTAGAGAGGGTCAAGAAGGAGGTTCAGGACATAGAGTTCACCATCGAGAGGGGGAAGGTGTACCTGCTCCAGACCAGGAACGGGAAGATGACTCCCCTAGCCAGGGTGAGGACCGCAGTTGACATGGTCAGGGAAGGCCTGCTCACGAAGGAGGAAGCTCTGGCCAGGGTGAAGCCCGAGCACATCACCGGGCTCCTCTACCCCAGGATAGACGAGAGGTATGTGAGGGAGAAGGGCATAGAGCCCGTGGCCAGGGGGTTGAACGCCTCTCCCGGGGCCGCAACAGGTAGGGCGGTCTTCGACGCCGACACCGCTGTGGAGTGGGCAGAGAGGGGTGAGAAGGTCATCTTGGTGAGAGAGGAGACCAAACCTGAGGACGTCCACGGCTTCTACTCCGCCCAGGGCATACTCACGAGCAGGGGCGGGATGACCAGCCACGCCTCGGTAGTGGCCAGGGCCATAGGGAAGCCGGCCGTGGTCGGCGCCGAGGACATCAGGATAGATCCCGAGAGGAGGGAGTTCAGGATCGGCGACCTGGTCGTGAGGGAGGGGGACGTCATAACCATCGACGGGTTCACCGGCAACGTGTACCTGGGCGAGATCCCCACAGCCAAGAGCGAGCTCCCGGAGGAGTTCTTCGAGCTCCTGAGGTGGGCCGACGAGGTGAGGAGGCTCGGTGTAAGGGCCAACGCCGACACTCCGGAGGACGCGAGAATAGCCAGGGAGTTCGGAGCCGAGGGGATAGGGCTCCTGAGGACCGAGAGGATGTTCAGGCAGCCGGAGAGGCTCGAGATCTTCCAGAGGGTGATAATGGCGGAGGACAAGGAGGAGAGGAGGGAGGCGCTTGAGCAGCTGATTCCCCACCTCAGGAAGGACTTCCTGGAGATATTCAGGGTGATGGAGGGCCTGAAGGTCACGGTGAGGCTGTTCGACCCGCCGCTGCACGAGTTCCTGCCCAGCACCGAGGAGCTGCTAGAGAGGATATGCGAGGCCAGGCTTCAGGGCGATGACGAGGAGGTGAGGAGGCTGGAGTCCGTGCTGAAGAGGGTCAGGGAGCTGAGGGAGGCCAATCCGATGATGGGACACAGGGGAGTGAGGTTGGGGGTCACAAATCCGGAGATATACGAGGCCCAGACCAGGGCGATAGCCGAGGCCTACTTGGAGCTCAGGAAGGAGGGCAAGGACCTCCAACTCCAGATAATGATACCCCAGGTGTGCGATTACCGTGAGATAAGGTACGTGAAGGAGCACGCGATAAAGCCGGTGCTCGAGGAGCTTGGCGTGGGCGCGGCTATAGGAACGATGATCGAGGTGGTCAGGGCCTGCCTCACCGCTGACAAGATAGCTGAGGAGGCCGAGTTCTTCAGCTTCGGCACTAACGACCTGACCCAGGGGACGTTCACGTTCAGCAGGGACGACGTGGAGAACAAGTTCATGCACGACTACCTTGAGAAGGGCATACTGGACTTCGACGTCTTCCAGTCCCTCGACTTCGATGGGGTTGGGGAGCTAATGAGGATAGCCGTGGAGAAGGGGAGGAGTGCCAACCCCGAGTTGGAGATAGGAATATGCGGTGAGCACGGTGGTGATCCAAGGAGCATAGAGTTCTGTCACCGCATAGGCCTGGACTACGTGAGCGCCTCCCCCTACAGGGTACCTGTCGCTAGGCTGGCGGCAGCACATGCGGTGCTGAGGGAGAGAGGTGTGGAGTTCCCGGCCTACTGATCCCCCCTCCTATTTCCCCTTACTGTTTCTCCACACCGTGCTGAACCGACCGATAGTATGGTCTTGGACATCCGTTCGCCCTTCCTTCCGGCAGGTTCATTAGTAAAGAGGGCCTCCTGACTGGACGGTGGGGTCGCTTGGACCTTATGTGGGCCGCGCTTCTCGGCGCCCTGCAGGGACTGACTGAGTGGCTGCCCATCAGCAGCTCCGGGCATCTGGTCATAGTACAGAGGCTGATCTCGTACGAGTCCGTTCTGTTCGATGCCATGGTGCACGGAGGCACCCTGCTGGCGGTCCTAGTGGCATTCAGGGAGGATGTACTCGCGTTGATCAGGGGCCTCGCCTCCCTGCCCCTCGCCCTGCTCCCCGGCAGGTCCCTCGGCCCCGAGGGCAGGCTGGCCCTGTTCACCCTAGTGGGCACCCTGCCCATCGTCCTGGTAGGTCTCCTCCTGACGGATGCGATCGAGGGGATGTTCTCGGATACCAAGGTAGTGGGGATTGGTCTGCTCGTCACGGGAGCCTTCCTCCTCGCCACGAAACGTTCTAAGGAATCGAGGAAGCTGGACCTGAGGACATCACTGCTGATGGGCCTGGCTCAGGCCCTTGCGGTGGTGCCAGGCATCTCGAGGTCCGGGAGCACTATTTCAGCCGGGATGATAAGCGGACTGAGGAGGGACGAGGCCGTCACCTTCTCATTCCTGCTCTCGATACCGGCCATAGCAGGGGCTCTCACCTTGGAGCTGATTAGATCTCCCCTAGGCGAGGTGGCCGCCCCGGTCAACCTGGTTGGATTCCTCAGCTCCTTCGCGGTGGGACTCGTGGCCATAAGGATCCTCATAGCGGTGGTGAGGAGGAGGGAGCTCCACCTCTTCTCGTACTACTGCTTCGCCCTGGGGGTGGCGGTGCTGGTGCTTCTCGCCTGAACCACGCGCGAACTGTACTGGTGATGGATCGACTGCAAACCCCGAGCACGCTAGCTAATCCTCATCGACTTGGAAGGGACCGGGGCTTCCCTTCCGTGGTCTTGGGGGCTCAACGATGAAGCTCCCTCAGGGAGATGATGCGAGAGCTGAAATCTTACTCCCTCCTTAGTTTAGACACGAGATCTCTCAGCTCTCCATCCTCAGAGAGGAAGTTTGTCCGCATGGATTCGGCGGCCCCGTATCCCAGGCAGTCGAAGACGTCCCCGTGTCCAGCGAGCCTGAGGCGCGCGCGATCACGACCGTGGTGTCCCAATCTCCCTACTATCTCGCCCTCCTCCCCGTGGCCGCTGCGCTGCTAGCGATCATCGCAGTTCTCGTCCTCAAAAGGAGGTCGAGCTGATCGGGCAGGTCCCGACGGGTCTCCCAAGATCTCTCGGATCCCCAGATCGTCGATGAGGAAGATGCCCCGAGCAATATCATCCAGGATCGGGGCCCTCTTCCTAATTAACCTCCGAAGATCCGCGAGCCTAAGAGGGATGGGTTCTATTCCGGGCTTCAGCTGTCGCTCAAGCATGTCGAACCTGCGAAGGGGGTTCTCAGGGAACTTGTCTGAAACGATGACCACATCTATGTCGCTCCACTCGTTGAAGTCCCCCCTCGCCGTGGATCCTATCACGACCGCCGTGAGAGGACGTAGTTCCCTCAGCGACCTAACGAAGTCAAGCGCTTCCTCTATCCTCCTCTTTCTCTCCTCAATCCTTCTTTCAACGATCTCCATCCATCCTCCACGAACCCCATGACCTTCGAGGCGTAATAAATTGCCTCCTCAGCTTCCTCCTTGGAATAATACTCGTATGGAGCGCCCTCGCTCCACATATCAGCGTATCTGGGAGCTGTATAAAACTTATCAAGCCTCATACAGGCTTTAACTACGTCCTCTGGGGCGTTATCTATCTCCTTGATGAGCTTGGAGACCGCGTGCCCGTACTTTGGCTTACCAACCCCCCACAAGAACGCCTTTACGGCGAACTCGGCGGCCTGCTGAGATTTGAAGCAGGACCAGTTGAAATCCCCTCCATTCAAGTCCCTCTCGGCCGATTTTAGTCAGTGTTTTCTTAGCCATCGACATCCACTTCTCGTACTCCTCCTCATCCAGCACCACCGGTCTAGGAAGGGGGAATACTCGCGCGCGATGATGATCGTAGGAACTCCCAGCTATCGAAAATCAACTCTGAGCTAGGAATCGAGAGGGATTTCTTGATGGACAAGGGTGAAATACCTATTTAAGATCCCTGTCGCGACTCTATGAGAGACTCAGGGCTGGATAACTTTAGTAGGATGCTCTGGAAGTCGTTTGAGTGGTTTCCTCACCGTTCGCATGATCGCAAAGTATTTCTATTCTCACCGGTCCCCATGAGTGGCGGGCACCGGGGGAGCTGGGGAGAACCCGGCTGAGAGGGCGGCTAGACTGCCGCCGACCCCTCGAACCTGATCCGGGTAATGCCGGCGTAGGGAGCGTGCCCGCGGCAGCTCCTTATGCTGGCGGCCCCTCCAGTGCCCGCTGGAGGGCAGCGGTGATGAGGTGGAGAGGGGAGGTCATACTAGCCCTAGCTGTAGTCGTCATAGCCGTGTTGGGTTTTTCTTACTGGTACCTGACGTCTCAGCCCAGCAGCGAGAGGAAACTGGTCATATACACTTACGAGAGCCTCCTAAAGTGGGGAGACGATCCGAACGCGACGAGGCAGGCGGTATTCGGTGAATTCGAGCGCAGGTACAACTGCAAGGTGGAGATAAGGGAGTTCGACGACGCGAGGACGGCCCTGCTGACGGTAGTGCAGGAGGGAGACAGGCCTAGGGCGGACGTCATAATCGGGATCGAC
>JALWYH010000112.1 GCA_027078475.1 Thermoproteota archaeon | reverse complement strand
ACCCTATCCCATCCCATTCCACTCACCCGTTCAACCAGCCATCGCCTATTCCCTTCCTCCAACGTCTGACTCACTATCCACTCTCCCACTCGGTCGCACACTCGCTCATCCCTCACCAACCTCGCTCGGGAGAACCGTTACTTCTCCCAGCTGGACGCTACCGTCGCCGTTGTCCCTCCACTCCAGCAGGGTCACCTTGCCGTTGACACCCTTGCTCATCAGCCACATGAGTGCGGCCCTGGTACCGTACCTCGTCACGCCGGCAACCCTGTAGAAGGAGAACCCACCGCACCTCGTCCTCTCGATCACGGCGTAATCGAGCTTCCCATAGCTGGTCCTGTAGGTGATGTTTCCTACCTCTAGGCCCCTGTACACGCCTCTCGAGTCCCTGACGAATCTGATCCCGTGAACCGATTCCCAGCTATCGTCCACCACCGGCCCACCTAGGCTGATGACCGTCCCGGATGACCGGAAGTCGGAGTTCAGCCTGGAGATGAGGTCCGAGTTCACGGATCGATCGGCAGCAGAGGCGATCACCTTGGCCCTGTCTGGCCTGGAGGCGCCGCCCCCATCTCCCCTGAATATCAGGAGGAAGGTCCTCGGAACGGCGGTTTCGTTGTTCACGGGCTCGGCACTCAGCGAGTCGAAGTCGAGGGACCACCCACTCGGGACTCGAACCCTGCCCTCGGCTCCGCCCAAGTTCACCAGGGAGATGACCTCGCATCCCCTCCCACCGAACTCGACGGGGAGTATGCCCCTCCTTTCCTCTACCTCCCCCGCGCCTGTAGCCCATCCCCGATCTCCCAGGGACGAGAGTACTAGGGAGGGAAGCGACTTCAGGCCTACCCTGGCGCCCACCCTAAGCTCTTCCACATCCTCGCCCCTCTCATTCAGCACCCCCAGCCTCCCGATCACCAGCAGCTTACCGCGGTAGTGAGAGAGGATGCTCCTCGCGTCCCGGTCGAGGGCCCTGATCTCGGGGGCTATCAGGATGTCGTAGCGCGACAGCTCCGATGAGGTGGCCATGTCCAGCGGCACGACATCGAGGGAGATGCCAGCCCGCGCCAGCTCCCTCACCGCAGCCCTGAATGCCCTCATGTGCACCGTGCCATCCAGATCGTAGGGCCCCGGCACGTAGGTGTCGACCAGGTCCCTGCTCAGGGAGGAGAACAGGACGCCCACCCTGCTCCTTCCTCCCCTCTCTAGGCCGGAGAGCATCCTCACCAGCCAGAACGCCTTCCTCCTGAACTCCACTCCCACGGTCCCGGTCATCAGGCCGTTCCCGGAGTTGGTCTCGAAGAACCCGTCCATGAGAGGGAGGAGGATGCCCAGCTGCCTGGAGGAGTCCTCCGGGCTCCCGCCGTAGGTCAGCGGGATGACCACGCCCCGGGGCAGGGATCCTCTCGCGTGCCTCACCATCGCGTAGAAGTCGAGCCACTCCCCCTCGCTCGCGTTGATGAATCCCTCATCGCCCGGCGGACCTATCTCGGGCACCAGGACGATCAGAGGGTTGAACCTGAGGAGGACCGGATCGAAGCCCACCTCCGTGGCGCCCGCGTCGCAGGCGGAGCTCTCCACCATAAGGACCTTCCCCCGGGCGAAGGCCTCCTCGGCCACGGCCATGACGAAGTCCAGGGAGAGGTCGTGCCTCCACCGTAGCCAGAGCGGGAAGGAAGGATCGTCGGGCGATCCCGGAGGGGATTCCCAGTACTCCTCCTCGAACCCGGACCTGCTCCATTCCGACGCGTCCGGCCAAAGGTCGCTCATTTCCTCGGTGAGGTACTCGGGCAGGTGCGGAACGTCCAGCCAGATCCCGTCGGAGAAGCGGAGTATCTGCTTCACCCTCTCCAGTATCTCCTCCCTGTGAGGCGACAGCGGAGACATCCACATGTCCACCTGACCGGGCTCGATCCATGGGACGTCAATCTCATCCCCGCCGACCACGAGCTTCCTGCCGTCCAGCGATTCTTGGGTCCATTCCTCGTGAAGCGGCCTGTCGCAAACCACCTCCAGGGCGGGGATGTAGACGACCAGCCTCATGCCCATGGAGTGGGCATCCCGCGAGGCGACCCTAACAACTTCCATGGCCTCTCCAAATCTGTCGCCGTAGAGGCGATCGCAAGAGCTCAACCCCACGTCCAGCTCCACCAGGGAGGCACCCTGCTCCCTGATTTTGGCCAGATTCAGCTCCCCCGGGGTTTCGGCGTAGACGGACACGACCCTGACTCCCCTCAACCAGTCGGGAGGCCTGTAGGTCTTCACCCTCACGAACTCGTCGAATGCTGCCTTGATGAGGCGGTACCTCTCCTTACCCACCCCCTCCCAGTTGATGTAGATGCCATCCGCTCCGGCCGAGGCTATCCAGAGGGCTCTCCTCCTCACCTCCACCTCCCTCGGCTCCTGAAGGTCCCCCAGGTAGGTGGAGGCTACCACCCGGTCGGCAACCCTCCTCGCCATCCAGATGGACCTGTAGTGCCTCATCCTGCTCTCCCCGGGTGGAATCATCACGTAGAGGCTCCCAGTGATCCCCGCTATGGCGGGGAAGTCTATACCGTATGTCTCGAGCGGGTCCCATATGAGCAGGTGCGGCCTCACCTCCAGACCCGGCCTGACCTCCCTGGCCGCGTCAGTGACGAGCCTCACCAGCTCCGTGACCTGCTCAGCCCTCCACTCGACCCACCTCCTCCACACTTCCTCGTCCCCCTCTATGAAGCTGGCCCACTCCCTCGGGGAGTCGCCGGGAACCTGAATCCCCGTGTCCCTCTCGAACGACCTGACGGTGAAACCATCGTAGCTGGTCAGCAGAGTCCTGTCCTCGTCCTCCAAGTAGACGTCTGAGAACTGGAAGTTGTCGTTTATGTCGATGCCGTCCACGCCGAGGGAGGCGACCTCCCTGATAAGTCCCCGTAGCAGGTCCACGCACTCCCGCTCCCTGACCACCCTGCTGGGAGGGACTATCTTGTGGAAGTAGTCCTTGGAGTAGTGATCAATGGGCCTCCCGTCGGACAGGACGGCTATCCAGTCCGGGTGATCCCTGAGCCACACCCCGTGGGGCAAGTTTATCCAGGCGTAGACCCTCATCCCGAGTCTCCTCGCCACCCTGATGGTCTCGAGCGTCACCCCGACCATCTCGTCCCTTACTGGGAGCACGTTGGAAGGGTAGAGTGCCCGGCCCTCGTCGTCCACCAGGGTCACCAGTATCTCGTTGGCCCCGGCCTCCCTCAGCTTGGACAGGGTGGAGGAGGGATCGCACGAGGGATCTGGGCAGGGATCGTAAATCCCCAGCTCAACCCTCTCGCCACCGCTGGCCACGGGAATCCACAGCTGGACCAGCAGTATTGTGATCAGGAGGATCCCAATCCTTGAGCGCACTCGAGTGGAGCATTCACCCTAAATTAAACCGTTCCTCCCGAAGTGAGTTAACGATCATCCCTAGAACTCCAACGATAGCCGATCCATGTAGGGGCCATTCGCCTATAATGGAGGTGATATGGACCATGCGTCAATCTATCCACCCATCCGTCAAATCGCATTCCCCCGTATCGCGCCCCCTTGGATGCCTCCTCATATCCTCATGGAGCCCGCGCTGTATGTTGCTGGATCTCGATCCCCGTGTTGAGGCTTTCGACTCGCGGTTATCTCTTCAGTTCTTCAGTTCAGTGAGCGTTTGATAATCCTTTTATCACCTTATATAACTATAGTGAATCCACAGGTGGCCACAGTGAGAGGTCCTAGGATCCCGAAGGAGAGCGGACTCCTCTCGCTTTGGTTAGTGACCCTCATATATGCGCTCTTGGAGGTAGGGGGGGTTGGGATTAACCGCGATGCTCTCCCTGATCGGATCCGTGATTCTCCTCCTGATGTCCGACACCATTCTCTCGTCCATTGCCAGGAGGAGGGTCAGACTTTTCCTGAAGAGTCTCTTCATTCTGCTCGCGCCATATATACCGATTATCCTACTCAAGCCAGTCCTGCTCTACCTCTCTGTCCCCCTGATACCTTTAATCCTCGTGATCTATCTCTCAACCTCACCAGGCAGGGAGGTGAGCCATGGATCAACGATCGCCGGGGCGGCCGCGGTGGCATTTCACTCAACCGCGCTGATGGTGTCCGGAGGCATAATGGATCCGGTCAGGCTGGCCATACCCATCCTGTACTCTGTTATGTCCACATCACAGGCGTCCATGAGGATACTGGGATGGAACTCGTGGGCTGCCCTCTCAGGTGCAGTCGCGGGCGCCTCCCTGCTCGTGTCCTCCATGTACTCATCCCCTTCGCTCACCCTGATCATGATCTTTGACCTATCCAGCAG
The DNA here is from genome assembly GCA_027078475.1 of Thermoproteota archaeon. GTDB lineage: Archaea > Korarchaeota > Korarchaeia > Korarchaeales > Korarchaeaceae > Korarchaeum. The sequence continues at coordinate 8,104 of JALWYH010000112.1, read as the reverse complement.
GGTGATTCAGGAACTGGGTGGACTCTCGGCCGGGTCGAGCGTGAAGATCTACGGCTTCATTGAGCTGGCCAGGGCCTGTCTGACCCTCAGCCTAGCGGCCATTCTCCTTTAGGACTGATCCCCAATCATCAGCGGCGATCAATACCACGCCCACGCCACGCTGGATCATTCGGATGGTTTCATAGCACTCCTCAGCTTGGATATGAGCTTGTCCGAACCGACCACTATACCAACGGACAGCAGGACGACTGATATGAAGGACAACGGGTTGGAGAAGGTAACCATTATGCCCCTCCTGAAGAACTCGTCGGCTATGCTTAGCATGGGGAGCACGGTAACGTAGAGGATCAGCACCCTGAGCAGGATGCTGAAGGCCGATGATATACCCAGCTCACTTATCCTCCTTATATCGCTGGCCATCCTCTGGAATATCAGGTAGATAGCGGCCAGGATGGATGAGAACAACGCCACCAGTATCGCTTGGTGGAGACCCACCCTCAGGTTGAACAGGAAGGAGAGGATGTAGGTGATGCTGATTATTAGGGCCAGCTGGTAGACGTGGTACTTGAACTCCACGTCGGCGATCAGGTTGTTTATCAGCTCGCTCACCTCCTCGTGCACCCTCAGCACGCTGTCCATCAGCGGCTTGGGGGTTCTCTGCATTATTGCATTCACTATAGAATCCACTCTTCCACTGATCACGTTGAGGAAGGTTAGGTTGAAGGCGTAGGCGAACATGGCTCCGAGGGAGAGCTCTGGAGGGAGCTCCACCCCTTGAGCGAGCAGGGTGGCCAGCACGAGCAGGCCGAACTCGCCGGTGTTGGCCAGGACCAGGCTGAGCCGCATTCCCCTCATGAACTCCATCCCGCTGAGGAAGCCAGCCGCGAACAGGGCCACAGCCCTGAGTACATAGGCAAGGATGGCCAAGGTGAAACCTATGAGGGCCGCCTTAGTGTAGAGCCAGAACGTATCTAGGGGGACCGCCTCCAGTGCGTGAACCTCGTAGGGCAGCGTCATCACGAACCCCATGAGGGCCAGGGTCATCAGCCCCTCCAGCACCTCGAACACGGGCTTGTCCATTCCCTGGATGGCCATGGATATGGCCCCTATGAAGACGACGAGCGCCTCTGGCAGGTGCAGGAACTCCGATATGGAGATCAGGATGAGCATGTAGAGGAGGACCGTAAGCAGCTTGGTGCTCTCCCCTGCTCCCCTCACTATCCTGTCTATCCACCTGGCCAGTATCACCGTTACGGCCAGCACGACAATACTCCAGGCCACCAGGCCGTAGACGGCCTCCCTGGACAGGCCCTCCAGCCCGAGGGTGAAGTAGCCGACGGAAGCGAGGAAGACTGCCAGTGAGTCCTCCAGTATTGAGATGGCTATCCCATAGTTGGCCAGCTCCCTGTCGACGCTCTTGCCGTACTCGTAGGCGAAGGCCTCGTTGGACGCAATCATTATGGCCGTCAGCGTGAGGGCCCCCGCGGGGTTCATCACGGTCCTCAGGAACCCGTAGAGGGTGAGGAGGATCGAGGCCTCGAAGAATATGAACAGGATGAGCCTCTCCTTCTCCTTCCTGACGAATTCCACATCCAGCTCGACACCGGCTATGAAGACCAGCAGGGCTAGGGCAAAGGGGCTCAGATTAACTAGGAGGGTGGGTATCTCCAGACCGAGGGCCTTCCCCACCAGCGAGCCTATCATCAACGCCGGGAGGATCACGACGGGCCTTATCCTGCTGTAGGCAACTGCGATCAGGGACACTACTGCTAAGTAGAGTATGTGGGGAAGGGCCACCTCGGTCATCAACCAATCCTCCCGCTCCCTGACTATATCGCGAATAGATAACGGTTGCTGAGGTCGAGGCAGAGGTCCAAGTAGGCCCTGTACTTCAGCGGAATTGATGCTGATCCCCCAAGATCGCTGCTCCGGAACTCGGCGGCCGTCGGCGGTGGGGCGAATATGGCGGTCTTGGAGGCCTCCAGCTCTGCACCGGCGTACTCAACTATGAACCCCAGCTTTTTCAGGTCCTCAATTATGGGGCCGAGCGCTCTCTCAATAGACGCGCTCCTAAGCAGGATCCTAGCCCTCAGGCCATCTTCCCAGCTCTCAAGGCCCACTACCTCGTCCCCCCTTTCCCTCGCCCTGGAGATCAGGTCCCTAAGCTTTCCCCTGTTCAGGGAAATAACTAACTCGATCGTCCCGTCCCCGAGCTCTGACTCGCCAACCTCTCTTATCGAACCAAGTCCCCCGTAAAAGGATCTAGCTTTCTCTAAGGATTCCCTCAGCAGTTCTTCCACGCGATCCGGCCTCACTGTCAGGGTTAGCCTGGCTGAGGTCATGTTTATGACGATTTCCTCCACCTCCTCCCTGCTCAAGAGCTCCCTCGCCAAGGATACTAGCCTCATCATAGCAACTCCTCCCCCTCATGCTCGTGCTCATGTCCATGCTCGTGCTCCGGAGAGCACTCTTCAGAGGCGGTGGCGTAGATTGATACCTCGACGCACTCCTTGGTGAGCTCGTAACCTATAAGGGAGAAGGTCCTGATTTCGGAAGGCATCACCTTCGATATGAGGTAGGCCATATCGACCGCGAACGCGCTCAGGGATCCCTTTGGATATATTAGGGCGCCGAAACCTTTCTCCTTGAGCTCCAGCATTCCTATAACGTCCTCACTCCTCCTTGCCTCCTCCACGATCTCCTCCACCCGATCCAAGTCCCCCTCCACGTAGATCCAGGCGTCGACACCCTCTTCATCCATTCCCCTGTCTCTTATCCCCTTGTATCTATCGTCAGCGCTCCCGAAGGATTCCCTGAGGACCTCTTTCATTCCATCCACCTCCTTACGAGGGAAGCGGACGGTGACTATGAACAGGTCGGGATCCTCTGGGTCCCTGATCACCTTTGTGACGGGAGCTATGTCCTTTATCGCCTCCAGCATTTCTAGGAGCATATCTCCTCCCTCCGCACGGCGGGCTTAAAAGCCCTGAGGGGGTACGATGCCAACCTTTAATATGTCACCGGATTTACCCACCCGATCGCGATGACGAGGATTGAGATCTCCCAGGGCGTATTCGTCGCATGCGAGATGAGGGAGGAGGGCGAGAGGTACATACTAGAGTGTGTGCTGAGGAGACAGGGCAGGCTGGGACTGAAAATCCACGAGAAGCTCCATGATCCAAGTGAGATCGAGGAGATAGCGAGCAGGCCCAGGTGGCTCGGCGACGAGTCGGACAAGGCCGTCAGGAGGGCTCTGGCCATGCTGGCAGAGAGGATGGGGGTAGGAGGATGAGCCTGGGACTGGAGAGGCACGATGTCTTGGAGAAGGTGGACATGGTGTGCGTCGGGGCCCAAAGGGTGGACGAGTACGAGGCGGAGGGGTTCCTCCTCAGTGGGCCGAGGGGCTACGTGGTCTTGGTGGTGGAGAGGGATAACTCTGAGGGGGCCTTCCCAGCAGTGTGGGTGGGCGAGTTCGAGGACGAGACCGAGGCCAGGAATTCCCTCAGGGACATGCTATATAACCTGGGCAGGCTCAACGACAGGGGTTTCGGATGTCACGAGGCCCCGGTCACCTGATCTCCCCTCTCGGCCGACAGGAAGGCCACTCCCCTCTCCCTGAAGGGCCAGGGCACGGAGCTCGCCGTGGACGGACCGCCGACCCTCTCCATCACGCCCTCTCCCATCCTTCTCAACCACGCGTCCGGGGCCGAGGGATAGAGGGCGCGAAACCTGATGATCCTCCTCCTGATCTTGGCCCCCAGGAGGGAGAATCTCCTCCTCCTGCTCCAGTCCCTCAGCTCGTTGGAGAGCTGGTCGAGAACCTCTCCCAGCGATAGGGCGCCGGGAGGCTGCCCGGCGACCATCCTTCGGAGGACGAGCAGGATACTGACCCTGACCTCACCGTAGATCTCGCCGACTTCCCTGGCCAACCTGAGGAGCTCCAAATTCTCCGCTTCCGATTTGGGAACCGGCAGGTGAACTGGCAGCCCCTCCCTGAGCCTGATCATCTTGGAGGCGATCTCCTCCGGCACCCTCACCCCTGGCAGGAATCCCTTGGCCGTTCCACCCATGCCCAGCGGTTGCAGGACCAGCTCGACCAGCGCATCGAGGGTCCTGTCGCTGAGTAGGGGCTCGAACCCCAGCGTCATGAGGTCGAAGGCCTCCCTGTACCTCGACCCCCACCTTGAGGAGTAGCTCCTCATGTACTCGAGGTAGAGGGACCTCATCTCATCCACCGGGATTCCCTCCCCCCAGTCAACCCTGTTGAGCAGCATCCACGCGAGGGAGAAGAGAACTATGTCCCTGAGCGGGGAGGTGAGGCCGGGGTCGCCCGGACGCTGGGCGAGGGGCCTGATCAGGCCCTCCCCCCACAGCTCCACGATCCTCCTTGCATCTCCGTGGGACGGCACCAGGGGAGGCCCGGCCAGGATCAGGGCCTCGGTGAGCGACGTTCCGGAGCTAGGAGTCCACAGGAGGCCCTCTCCTATTTCCGGACGGAAGTCCCTAGTGGATACTTCTCCTCCCCTCAGCAGACGGATCAGCAGGTGGGCCACCCTTTCCACCCCCGCCTGGCGGGAGCGGGAGGCCATGTCAACCACCCGCCGGGGTTCCCATCAGCACGATTACCGGCCCTGGAGACGAGAGGAGCCTCTCCACTTGAGTCAGACCCTTGAGCAGGAAGGTGTTGGCCGCCCTGTAAGTGCCGTACCTGTCGTTGCCTGCGACAACGACGACGGGCTTCCTCCCTAGCCCCCTCTTGATGAAGTAGTAGGCGAAGTTCCTCTGGTCCAACTTGCTCTTCTCCTGAGGAGACAGAAGCGCGGACGATATCTGCCCTATTCCCTCAGGAGCCCTATGACCTCCTAGGACGATAACGAACTGTCCGTACTCCAGGGCGTCCCCGTACTCTTGGGCGGAGAATATCCTCACCTCAAGTCCCATGGCTTGGAGCACCGACTTCACCCTCAGGGCCGTGGGCATGTCCGCCGAATTGGACACTATGGCGACTGGCCCAGTGAGGGTGGAGGCGGAGATCAGCGCGGCCGATTCGAGGACCAGGATCAGCAGGGCCGCGACCGCCGGGAGGTTTCTCATCGATTGATAGTTGAGGAAAGGGCTATTAAAGGTTTACCTGTCGTTCACAGCTCCCGGCATCGACGGAACGGCAAGATAACGTTAAATGCCGTCACCGGACGTGTGATGGGCCGATGATGACAATTCCTTAAACCGATCCGGATGAGGGATGACGGGCGGACTGACGGCCCCCCAGCTCTGTGACCACGGGACTGGCTGGACCGGACGGGTGATGGTGATGAGGCTCGCGCGACAGAGGAAGTGGACAGGGAGAGGTCGGGATGGAGGAGATCAAGGCCATCCTCCGGGAGAGGACCTTCTGCAGGATAGCGATGTGCGATCGGGACGTTCCCTAATGAGTCCTCATGCTATACTGTTATCCGGGGAGGAGGTGTCATATACCTACACTCATCCAAGAAGGGGAGGAAGATGGACATCCTGAGAAGGAGTGGGAGGATCTGCTTCGAGGTCGAGCTGGACGCGGAGGTGGTCAAGAGGGGGAGGCCCTGCTCTTGGACCGTCAGATACAGGAGCGTCATCGGATGGGGGCGGGCCACGCTGGTGACAGATCCCTCGGAGAGGAGGAGGGCACTGGAGTGCCTCATCAGGAAAGTGGCCCCACGGCACGATTACGACCTCTCCGAGGAGGAGCTGGGTAGCGTGGCCGTGATAAAGATAGATCTAGAGGAGGTCAGCGGGAAGGTATCGACCTGAACCAGTGAAGCGATAGCTTTTTAACGAGGGATTCTCAGATCGCGCGGGTGGTGCATCTTTGCGGAGGACAACCTCCTGATTGTGGTCTATTCCCCGCACCCCGATTCGATAGAGGACCTGATTTCGATCCACGATGGGGAGATCCTTCTTTCCCCCGAAGACAATAGCTTGGACCTGAGAGATCAGACCACGCTCTCCGGAAGGGTGCTGGTCGGCGTTCACGCATCGAATGGGGAGGGAGATGAGGTCGCATACATAGCGTCCTTCCCATCCACCTCCCACGCGAGGGCCTTCGCGGAGGGACTCGATGGCATTGCCCACGTGAAATCCGTGGTGAAGGTTCCCCCCGGCGGACTGAAGCAGCTACTCCCCAAGTGGATGAGCATGACGGCCTTCAGGTATTCGGGAGGCGCCCGCTACACCATGGCGGAAAAATGGATGGGAATGAAGGGCCAGGAGGTCCTGGCCTCCCCCTGATCTTTCTTCTACCTTGCTTCATTCCTTCCCGAATATGAGCCTCCTCATCCTGCGGCCGACTTCCTCTATCGGGTGTTCCTCGACCCTCTTCATCAATTCCTCCAGCCTTCCGCTTCCGTTCCTGTAGACCTTTATCCACTCATTGGCGAACTCGCCGCTGACAACCCTCTCCGCGTATCTCCTCATCCTGTCCTTCACCCCGTCGTCCAGCACCTTGGGACCCACGGTGAGCCCGCCGTACCTTGCCGTCACCGAGACCCTCTCGAGCATGCCCTTCATGCCGTACCTCCATATCAGGTCCATTATCAGCTTGGCCTCGTTCAGCGCCTCGAAGTAAGCCACCTCGGGCTGGTAACCCATGTCCACTAGGGTCTCCCATCCCTTGAGTATGAGCTCCATCAGCCCCCCGACCAGGACGTTCTGCTCCCCTATGAGATCCGTTTCGGTCTCCTCGGCGAACGTGGTCTCTATCACCCCCGCCCTGGTAGCCCCTATTCCCTTGGCTATCGCCAGCGCGTGGGCCATGGCGCTTCCGGAGCTGTCCTGGTGAACCGCCACCAGGGCTGGCACTCCCCTGCCCCTCAGGTACTCCTCCCTCACGGCAGCTCCCGGGGCCTTCGGGGCCACCATCACAACATCCACGCTCCCCTTGGGCTTTATCAGGCCGTAGTGTATGGTGAAGCCGTGGGCGAAGTCGACCACACTCCCATCCCTGAGATTGGGCTCCACCTGGCTGACCCACACGTCGGGCTGAACCATGTCGGGCAGCAGGTAGAGTATCACATCCGCCTTGGAGACGGCCTCGCCGACCTCGAAGACCTGGAAGCCATCCTCAACGGCCCTGTCCCATGATTTACCCTTCCTCACGCCCACAATCACGTTCAGGCCGCTGTCCCTCAGGTTAAGGGCCTGAGCCCTTCCCTGTATGCCATATCCTATCACGGCGACGGTCTTCCCCCTCAGGGGATCTAGGCTGACGTCCTCATCGGTGTACATCTTCGCCATCCTGCTCACCCCCTCAGGGGAGGACCACCTCTGTGAGGGGATCCTCGAAGTCTACCTTCATGGGCGAGGGCTCCACCGAGAGGACCTCCGGCAGCGCCGCCATCTTCTTCATGACCCACTCCACCTCCTCAGCCCTTCCCTCCAGCTCCATGCAGGCCACGGCGTACCTGTTCTCGAACTTGGCCTCCAGACCCCTGTAGTTCACTTTTCCCCTTCTGGCTATATTCAGGACTCGGGTCAGTTGATCAAGACCCCCGAACACCTTCACACACAACTTGGTCTCGACCCACATGCGACTCACCTCCAGACGAGGCTCACGTCCATCCCGGGGGGCAGCACAGCCTGGGTGAGCCACTTCCCGGGTTGCACCCACGGGAGGACCACATCCTTCTCGTTATCCAAAACAACATCCAGGATGAGGGGTTCTCCGTTCCTAACGGCCCATTCCACTTTCCTCTCTATCTCCTCGTAGCTCTGCGGTCTTACATAGTCTATGCCGTAGGCCTCAGCTACCTTTGAGAAGTCGGGGTTCTCCCTGAACTCCGTGGCTATGATCCTCCTCTCGTAGAGGTACATCTGCCATTGCTTGACCAGCATGAGGGCCCTATTATCGAAGATCACCTCGATGAACGGGAGATCGTAGTCTCTGACGAGCGACAGGTTGTTGAGTGTCATCTGGAATGACCCGTCCCCGTCTATGCAGACCACCTGCCTGTTCCTGGCCGCGAGCTTGGCTCCCAGCGCCGCTGGTATCCCGAAGCCCATAGTTCCCAGCCCGGCTGACGTGATGAACGTGCCGGGGACGAGGACATCCCAGTGTATCTCGGCCCACATC
>JALWYH010000111.1 GCA_027078475.1 Thermoproteota archaeon | reverse complement strand
CCCCCTTATCACGGTCTCCAAGTCCCTGTGAGGGCCTAACCCACCCACGTACACGAGCTTCAGGTCGCCCTCCAGCTCGGGAGCTGGTACATCTCCCAGCGCCCTCATTTCCGCCAGATCGATGGTGTTGTGGACTACCACCACCTTGTCGGGATCAGCACCCCTTTCCACCAGCAGATCCCTGAACTCCTCGCTTATCGTTATGATTCCATCGGCTAACTTGAGGAGAACCCTTTCCTCGATCTTCAGGACCAGGTATATGGGATACGTCAGGATCTTGGAGAGGATGGACCTTCCCTTGGAGTAGAAAAGCAGGAGTTCCGGCCAGTCTTCATGCATGTCCACGATGAGGGGCAATCTCAGCAGCTTGGCTGCCACCAGGGAGGATATCGCCGCAGGCAGATCGTGGACATGTACAGCATGGGGCCTCCAGCCTCTCAGCCTGAGGACCCAGTAGAGAGCCGAATGCCTGGCGAGTCCGTAATACAGGATGGCATAGGGAACTCCACCCCTCCTCATCAGGGGAAACTCGACCCTCACGATCTCGGCATCGTTGCTCTCCCTCCTCTCCTCTCCATCTCCCCTCCTCGCGATTACCATGACTCTATGTCCCTCCCGGGCGAGGGTCCTGACCTCCTTCCTGACCCTGGGGTCCTTCGGGTAGTAGTTATCGAACAGCACCATCAGGATCCTCATGGACATCCCTCGGAAGCCTGTAGAGTACATATCCTGCCAAGGCGAGGATCCCCAATACCAAGGCCAGGAAAACTATGGTCACTGCTTTAATCACGAGCATCGAAACCTTCTCGTCCCCAAATAGTATGAGGAGGGTGCTCCCGGTAAACAGGAGGAGGGATGTAAGGATAATCACGATACCCTTAACTCTGTCTCCCAATTTTCTCACCCCTCATTTTCCTAAGTCTGAATCTCGCCATTTCCCTCACAGGATTCAACCCTATCTCCCGAATATGTCCATCTATTATGGACCTCATCCGATCGAGCACCTTCTCTTGGTCTTGATGCAAATCTCGCATCTCCTGCGGATCCATTACCAGATCGTATAGCTCCTCACTCACCTTGCGACTGGTTATCGTCCTAATGTATTTCCATCTCCCAACTCTCGCCGACAGGATAAAATTCATCTCCCTACTCTCATTAAGTCTTATGACCTCCCTCCTATCCTGATTGAAGGAGGTCTCCGCTATGACCGTGTCTCTCGAGCCCTTCGTTAGATCGATACCCCTCAATCCCTCCGGTCGTTGTATCTTCAAGAGAGATAGGACGGTGGGTACAATATCTATGGAAGATGCGAGTTCAGACCCCTTCCTGAATCTTACTGAGAATATCAGGGGAATCGAGATGAGCGGTTCGTATAGATAAGCCATGTGCCCTACAAGGCCTGGCTTTTCATGGAGCCCCTCGCCGTGATCTGAGGTTATGACGACGAGGACGTCATTCGAAAGCCTCCTAACCCCAGACAGTATCCCTCTGATGACGGCATCGGTGAAGAGGATCCTATCATCGTATACATCTCTCAGAAATTCCCTCAAGAGCCGCAGGTCGGAGGGACTAACCTCCTCCCCCCTGTTGAGCCTTCCCGCGACATCCAGAGCTCTTGCCTCCCTCAATTTACCCTTCCATCTCCTAGAGAACTTTCTAGCCCTGGGATCTCCGTATGCGAAGTACGGACCGTGGACATCCATGAGGTGCACCCAGAGGAAGAAGGGTTCCTTCACTTTGCCAATGGATTGTAACTCCTTGAGAACGACATCCCCAGTAACGTAAGGAGGAGAGAGGGGCTTCCTGAGCAAAGCGGACACAATCACGTTGAGCCCAACTCTCTTGAGGAGTTTCCCTGCCAAGGTAGGTTCTTTCCTGACTCTGCGGTCCGGAGCCCAAGTGGTCAGATCATAAAAATGTTGAAAACCCTTAGAATAATCCACTATCTTGCTCAGAAGATAATTAGTGTTGAAACCTATTGTCTCATACCCGGCACTTGAGAGTATCTCTGCTAGTGTGCTCTTCTTTGCTATGTCGTAGTAGGGAGCCTCCAGAGGATAGATTCCAGCCATTATCGAGGGAAATGAGGCCAGAGTGAAGGGAGCATTCGAGTAAGCCTCCCTGAATGAGGTTCCTGAGGAGGCTAGGGAGCATATGGTAGGCGAAGTCTCCCTGGGGTAACCAAAACAACTGAGGTGATCTCTCCTCAAGGCGTCAACAGTTATCAAGAGAACGCTTCTCATCCGAAAACCTCCTCCAAAATACTCACAATTCTCCGGGAGGCGTTTCCATCTCCCAGCAGATTTCCATGAAACTGAGGCTTCTCGAATTCCTTCACCGCCTTGACAACCTCATCGACATCGCGGTATGCGAGCTTCACCCACCCCGAGTCGACGAGCTCGACCCATTCCGTCCTGTCTCTGAAAACCACACAGGGTACTCCGAGTAGATACGCCTCCCTCTGGACTCCACCCGAGTCAGTGAGGACCCTGCTTGAGTGTTTCAGGAGCTTGATGAAGTCTAGGTAGCCGAGGGGATCTATGACCTTCACAGCGCCCTCTAGCTTGGGAAGCAGATTTGCGAGGGAGAGGGACTTCCTTGTCCTAGGATGCATGGGAAAAACTATCTCAAATTCACTGCTGAGGGATACGAGGGTATCATGAAGAACCTTCAGTCTCGTGGGATCCATGTTCTCCGCCCTATGCACCGTGACGAGAAGATATTCCCCCCCGATATCGAGCCTCTCCAGTATATTCGATTTCTCAGCCGCGGACAACCACCTCTGCAGGACATCCACATGGACATCTCCAGTTAGGAAGGATCTTCCCGGCACTCTCTCCTCCCTCAGATTCCTCAGTGAGCCTTGAGTCGGGGCAAAGAGGATCTGAGAGATATGGTCCACCACCCTCCTGTTCACCTCCTCGGGCATTTTCATGTCCCAGCTGCGCAGTCCCGCTTCAACATGAGCGGTAGTGAAACCCGCCTTCACTGCCGCCAACGCACCCGCCAAGGTCGAATTGGTGTCGCCGTACACGATCACAATGTCGGGTTCCTCCGTGAGAAGTAGCTTTTCCAGCCTCTTCATGGCCTCCCCCACTTGGTGGGCATGGGTTCCCGAGCCTACTCCCAAGTAGTAATGGGGTGACGGGATCTCCAAATTATCGAAGAATATCTTGGAGAGTTCGTAATCGTAATGCTGTCCCGTGTGCACTATGATATGATCCCATCTCTCCCTGATCAACGGCTCAATAGCTGATAGTTTCACGAAATTCGGCCTCGCACCCACTACAGATACTGCCTTCATTCTCGCTGGTTGTGGGAAAAGGATATTTATAATGTTCGAGTCTTGAGTTGGATGATCAGCAGGCTGTTCCTCTGGAAAAAAGTCCTCAATCTGAAAGGGGCGGATCTGGTCTCGGAAATGAATCTCTTCACGTCAGCAGCAGTTGACATGATAGCCTACATCTTGGGCCGCCGTAGTAACCCTATCTCTCTTCTCGGAGGCCACTACTACGCTCACACCTTCGGAGGATGGGCCCTCTTTCGAACAAGATCGATGTCGGACGATCTTTACTTCATAACGCCAGGAAGGGAACCCTCGGTCGAGGAGGTCCTGCGTAAGCTCGCCAGGAGGGCCAGATCATTCATTGATGTGGGAGCCAATATAGGATATTACACGGTCACAATGGCTCTGCTTGGCCTCAACGTACTTGCAGTCGAGCCACTGCCCTCAACTGCGCGTGTTTTAGATGATAATGTGAAGATGAATGGCCTCAAACGGGTGAAAATCATCAGGGCCGCCGCTTGGGACAGGGAGGGGGAGCTGACCCTCTCAGTGAGAGATGGGCTGTATGGAGAGGCTGCAGTAGCTGGGGAGAACAACAAAGAGGTCGGAGACAGGAAAATCAGAGCTGTTAAACTAGATGATATCTCAACTGACTTGGAATCACCCATCCTGATCAAAGTGGACGCTGAGGGATCCGAAGTTCATGTGATTAAGGGTGGAAGGAAGACCCTCAAAAGAGCGGTGGCTATTGTTATAGAAGTCCTGGATGAAAACTTGAAAGTAGTTAGAAATTTACTTAATGATTTTATCATTATCTATCTAGGTGGAAAATATTATTTGGCAATAAACCCTTCTCTTGAAGAATCCTCAAAGGTGTTGTAATGACCGCTTTAAGTATCTCCCTGTCCTCCTTTGGAAGGCGCCTGTACAAGAGGAGGACAAGAGAAGCGTAAATAATTGCAAGGAGAATATGGTATCCGAGGGAATGAAGCAGCATTGGAATCAGACTAAGGGCCATAAATGCGGAAATCTTCATCCAATTCATGGGAACACCGTATTTCTTTATGAGATGGAGTTCTAGAGGTCCTCTGGTGAGTTCACCTATCGTATAAGATAAAGCTGCCCCCACGCCTCCCCACAAGGGAGTGAGGAGATAGTAAAGAGCTAACTTAACCGAGTTAACCATCATTCCCCGAATCGTGATAATGGCCTTCTTCTCGCCCCTTATGAGCCATATGGAGTTTGTCTTCATGAGAGGGATGAAAATCGTTGATGCTAGGAGAATCCTCAGGATCAGCCCGTCCGCAGAAAGGAAGGACATGAGTTCATCTGAAATTAGCAACAGGATTCCGATGAGAGGGGCAAGTATCTCATACTCGATCTCAGTCACCTTGGCCAGAACGTGCGACCTGTCTGCCTCGGGATATCTCTCCAAGTTCGGGATTAGTAGTTGAGTCGTGGGTGATAAAGGCATCAAGGCCAATGTCATTATGGCGAAGGCAACCGAGTACTTACCCGTCTGAATGGCTCCTGAAAAGGCAAATAGGAATATCTCCGCGGAGTATCTTCCTGCCACCCTGAAGATCAGAGGGATCCAGACGGACAGCCCCAGAAGGAGGAGGGATTTAATATGGCTGAAAGAGGGAATTGATAGATGCACTATTCTCAACAACTCCCATAGGAAGAGGGTAAGTATTACCGAGTTGTGAATGATATATGCTAATATCAACCCATTAAGCCCCATTCCTAGGAGAAGAAAAATCGCAACGAGAGCTGTCATGAGCGTGTAACCCAAGAGAGATATTTTAAAATATACATTCATTAATAGAGATGCAGTAAAAAATGATCTGAAAAGAGGCAAAATACTGAATATAGTTAAAAAGGCTGCCAGCTGAAGCATCCATCTACTAATTCCCGTTAGTTCCTCGAGGGTATCGGATGCCGAAAGAACTAGATATATGAGAAGGAGGCTTGATAGAAGCCTCAGAACCAGGGCAGCGCTCATAAATCCGGATTTATCTTTTTCGGCCAGGAACTTAAGAAGTGAAGTCTGGAGACCGAAATTCAGGAAGACTGCCATCACCGAGGACAGGCTTATCACGGCTTTGTACGTACCATAGATGGCCATTCCTCCGAGCCTTATTGCCAATAAAAGGATCACAAACCCCATTATCGCTCTCACAGCATCGGATGCAGCCATCAGGAGTGCATTCTCCATCAAGGCTACCTTGAGTTTACCGCCCACATAAGGACTTAGATACAGGATGTTTTAAGGTGTTTGCGATAAGCCAGTAATCCCACCTTAGATCGAGCTTTATGGGAAGCTTAATAAATAGAAGCAATGGTGAACGGTACTTCTTCATAAAAAATTTCATATAAAGACCTTCACCAAGAAATTGAATAGAATTTTACGTATATATTTTAATTAATCTCTTAGCTAGCTTGATAGAATCGTGTCTTTCCTCTACATATCCTCTTCCCCTCTTCCCAAGCTCCTCGAGAAGACTCGGCTCCCTCAGGAGCTCTTTAATCCTATAGGCGATCTCCTCCTGTGTCGTGTTTACTATTGGAAGTCCCGGATACTTCTCAACCGCACTCTCCTTTATGTAACCCAACACCGGCTTTCCGAGCGCCATGGCCTCTATGGCGGCGACCCCATAATGCCCGAGCACGAACTGGTCGAGGAATATGTCGCATCTTTCAATCCATTTTAGTGCTTCCGCTCTGCTGATGCCGTGCAACAACTTGAACCTCACCCTATCGCCCAGCTTCCTCACGGCGCGTATCACAGCCTCGGTGCCCTTGATCTTGAAATCCGTCGCCGCATGAACAATCAAAGGTTTTACGTCGGGACTGGGCTTTGGAAACGAGGGCTTAAGCTTCGATAAGTCTATTCTCTTGGGGACTCTATATACCGGGGCGTCAACTACCACGTAGTCCTCTGTGCTCTCGGATACGATAAAAGAGAAACCCTCCCTAGCAAACACCTTCTGAAGCTCGAGAGGCTTCTTGGTAGGTTTCACATATCCTTCCCTTAGGAGCTTCCTGAAGTAAGGGTTATCCTGAGCTTCGAGCTCCGGATCCCTTATATCGGATCCCATCCACTCGACGAACCTTCTCCCACTAATTCTCGAAAGCTTTAGATCCAGCTTAAAGGGCATGATGAGTTTCCCCGAGTACCAGTGAAGTATATCGACCCCAATAAGACCTTTAAACAGTTTGAGAGCCCACAAGGAAGTCAAGAGGATTTTCCTCGGACCCTGTCTTCTCACCCAGACGACTTCCAGATCCTCATCCTCCGTGTACCTCGAGGAGCCCAACATCAGCCCCTTGACCCGAACTCCCAGAGTTCTCAGTGCCCTGGCCGTTATGGAGGCCTGAGAGGAAGTATTGGCGGGAGCCTTCAGGACCATCATCACGCACACCCACAATCCGAGGATCTGCGAATGGGGTGAAGGCGGGTGGTCTTCTCAACCCATTGAAAGTTATGGATTCTAACTCACCCCTCTCCATCAATTCAATGGAGATGTGCCGGTTGATTAGCGATAGGTCCACCTTCACATCAAGTTTTAAGTTTACCGATCAAGTTTCAGCGATCATCCAAATGGACCCGCTGAAGGATCACCTGAGGGATGCGCTAGTGATATTCATTGCCTCGATGTTGGCGGCCCTCTTTCTCAACTTGGGAATACTAGTGATCCCCCTGTCGCTAATTCCCCCTCTCACCTACCTAATTATTCACTACGAGAAGCATGTTGGCATGAGCTGGAGGAATGCCTCTATCACCCTCCTGCTCCTCCCCCTGATCTCATTCATTTTATCCCTACAAGGCGGGATATTGAGCAGATCGATGTCCGCTGCTCTGTCAATGATCTCATTGACTCTGGGAGTGGTCATGGCTCTACAATTCAGGGGGAGTGGCCTTTCCTTGAGCGTCCCCCTGAGCGGGTTGTCGATCTCCGCAGTAGCTCTCATGAACATCTTGGCTGGTGGATTCCCTCCGATATTCACCCAATTGATCGGCCTGATACTTCTCCTGTCCCTCTCCATTGGTCTCTACTCAGTCTTGAGGTGGGATCGTGGATCCATACGCCTGCAGCTACCCCTCGATTACATCCTGGAGGTGATCCTCCTCTCCCTCTTCTTCGCATTCGAGTTCATCGCATCATACCACGGCGTGATGAGGATGGTCTCCAATGACCTCCTCTACCACCAGAATCACGCCTACAGGCTGCTCCACTACCCCTCCACCTACAGGCAGTGGAGCTACTTCGGCTATCACTCGCTCCTGGCCGGGATCTACGCCCTGGCCGAATCGACGCCCCTCTACCTGATGATCTCCGCCTCCCTGCTGAACTTCGCCGCCCTGATCATGGTGGCCGCGGCCTTCTCACACCTCGAGGAGAGGAGAGAGGTCCTGTTCATCTGGAGCTTCCTGACGGGATTCGGCTGGCTGGCCATCCTGAGATTCGGCACGGGGCTGCGGGGACTCCAACTGGCCAACACCTTCTCCTACAGGTCCATCATATGGAGCCAGCCCATCTTCTTCTGGGCCCTGCCCCTCACCTTGGGCCTGGCCCTGCTTGCCCTCCTGATCCACGTCGACTCGACGGAGGCGGAGGGCTGGAGGAAGCTGCTGGCCACCTTCATCCTGACGACCTTCGCCTTCCTGGTTCACGTTGCGGAGGCGCTGGTGTTCGCGGCCTATCTCGTGCTGGCCTCCCTTTTGTTAGGGGTTGGGAGTAGGGGGAGGAGGTACACCTCCCTGGGCTCCGCCCTCTCCGGCGCCCTGCTCACGGCCCTGTACCTAGCCCCGAACGTGTACAGGGGGGCCGGGCCTGGCACCGCACCCTACCTCCTGGCGGCCTCGATCCTTGCCCTGGTCCTCAACGAGCTCAGGGGGAGGGCACCGCTGTCGGGGATCATCGACTCCCTCATGGAATGGTTGAGGGACTACTCGAGGCAGGCGAGCCTCCTCCTGGTGTCGATCCTCGCTTCCGGCCTGGTGGTGTGGTTCATCCACCTTGGCGAGGTGGACGTGGAGTCCATCTACCTCCTGGGTCACGTGCCCTGGTTCTTCTACCCGGTACTCCTCGGGGTCACCTCCTTCATCGCTGCATTCCAGCTCAGGTTCAGGTTCAGAGCCGAATACGCCCTCCTGGTCCTGGCCTCCCTGGCAATCGGCAGGTTCATCACCTACTACAAGCTGGCCGGCCATACCATCTCCTACTGGGAGTACAGGTTCCCCCTTTACGCCTCCCTGGGCCTCGCGGTCCTGGCGGCGCCCCTCATCAGGAAGCTGGCGAGGAGGTCATCCAGGGAGTGGGGAGCTGCCCTGCTCCTCGGCCTGATCTTCCTCTCGGGATACGGGACCACCGTCGCCAGCGTCAGGGCGTGGCACGACGTGGATGCATACAACATGGGCACCCTAACCCAGGCGGACTTCGAGTTCGCGGCCAACTCGACCTTCTTCAGGACTCACAGGGTTCCGCTCCTCACCCTCACATCCTACTCGCTGGCAGCGGCCGTCCTTATGAATCCGCCCTCAATCCTGAAGCAGCTGGTCCCGTGGCTCTCCAGCGGACCGGAGATCCCGCTCCACGTCCTGAGCAGGTTCGCCAGGAACGGGAGCCTCGCCGTACTCTTCACGGTCTCCGACCTGGGGTTCCTGGGGAGGAACAACGCGTCCTTCGGCTACCTGAGGAGGTTCATGGGTCCCCTAACCGACTACCCCTCCATCACCACGGTTAGGCTCTCACCCCCGCCGGAGCCCAATTCCAGCCTAGCCGTCGTCTTCCCGCCGGACACCTACGTCAGGAGGAGGGCCCTCGTCGCCTACGAGCTGATAAGGGACCGCCTGCCGGTTCACACCACATACCTGAGCGACGATCCGATGGCCCCCGCGGGCATCTACGTAGGCCCCGCCTCACCTCAGGTCCGGGTGGAGGGGGAGCTCCCAGCCGATCCGCACGATCTCAGGTGGCTGTACATATGGGGGAACTTCACCCGGGGGCTCGAGGTGAGCGGCAAGCGCAACGTGGCGGTCCTCTCGTACGAGCTGGACGAGGGGAGCTACGAGCTCAGGGCCTGCGGGATGATGACCGGATACGTGGGACTCTACTACGACTTCCACGACTTCTCCAGCTACAGATTCCTCCAGGTATACCTGGACAGGGGAGTGGCCATCAGCAGGGTGGTGGAGGACGGGAGGGTATCTTCGGGCCATCCAGTGAGGGTGCCAGTGAGGGCCTCCGACAGGTGCGCCAACATCACCCTGTCCCTGAGGGAAGGAAACCTCACGGCCAGCGTCAACGGCAGGACCATCGCCCTGCCCCGGGTGGAGAGGCTCGGCGTCCTCGGCCTCGAAACGGGTGGGTTCTCGGGCAGGCTGGAGGGCCGCGTGAGCGGGGTCGAGAGACTTAGGTGGGATCCACCGGCCGGCTCGAGGGTCCTCAACGTGATGGAGGGCCGGCTGGCCGACCTGATCGACGAGGGTCTGAGGAACATCTCGAGGACCAGGCTGGAAGCAAGGGACCTCGAGCTGGGAGATCTGCCCCTAGCAGCTTCCGGGAACGTCCCCGACACCGAGGCCGTCGCCGCGTGCTCCGATCTCAACGCCACGGGAACCGTGTTGGTGAGGGGGAGGCCAATCTGGGTCGAGAGCGGCGGAGCCAGGAGGTACCTCGATCCGAGGGAGGTCGAGATCAGGGCCAGGGGGCTGAGGTTCAGGGGAGGTGAGGGGTTCTACGTGGATCTCGATCTCACCGGTGTCAGCGCTCCCTTCCAAGGAGACGTGACCGTCAGGTTCAGGACCCCGGTTCAGGTGACGATGAGGGGCAACGTGACCATCTTCAAGTTCCACAGGCTCGTCAGCAGCGTCACGAGGGCCCCCAACCTGAGAGTGGGATCGGCGAACGCCACCATAATGATGGCCGACAACTCGCTCGTCTTCTCCTC
Organism: Thermoproteota archaeon; assembly: GCA_027078475.1. Classification (GTDB taxonomy): domain Archaea; phylum Korarchaeota; class Korarchaeia; order Korarchaeales; family Korarchaeaceae; genus Korarchaeum. The sequence goes on along the minus strand of JALWYH010000111.1, from coordinate 2,236 downwards.
CATCGAGGTGCCCCCATCCCAGGCGAGGAAATCACTCTACAGAGCTTTCGACGAGACCAGGTACCTGCCCGAGGCGGTCGTGCTGATGATCGTCGTCTTCGCGGCCCTGATGTACCTCGACAGGAGGCTCGTCTGGGAGTCCAGCAGGAAGGCCGTTAGGAGATCGAGGGCGGGGCGAAATAGAGTGAAGGGAGGAAGGAGAAGGGGTAGAGAGAGATAGCCAGTCAGGCAGGGATGTGAGCGCCCGGTCTCTATGGGTGGAAGTTAAACACGCCCCCGTCCGGCGACTGATGAGAACCAGAGACGGGAAGCTGATCGACCGATAGCCAGACCCTGGCAAGGGAGCTTGCCTCCAGATCGGGGGTCATGACACTTCCCGTGATCCCCTACGGCATCTCCTTCCACCACATGGGCTTCCCCGGGACCGTCACCGTCAGCGAGGAGGCCCTGGAGCCTACGTGCTGGACGTCATAAGATCCCTGTCCAAGTGGGGCGTGAGGAAGGTCCTGGTAATAAACGGGCATGGGGGAAACCTTCCCACCCTTCAGGTGGTCGCCAGGAGGGCCATGGACGAGCTGGGGGTGAGGGTGTACATCTACCAGTGGTGGACCTCCAGCATTGAGGCTCTCAGGGAACTCTTCGAGGAGGATGAGAGGGGGCACGACTCCGCCGCCGAGACCTCACTGAACATGCACCTGCATCCGGAACTGGTCAGGGTGGAGAGGCTCGTCGACGAGGAGCCCAGGGGATCCTTCGAGAACAGGGTCTACAGGTTCGGTTACACTCACGAGATGTCGGATTCCGGCGTCTTCGGTCGACAGACGACCTCTTCACATTAGAGGGGCAGGGCTCTCTTCGAGAGGCTCATCGACGACCTGATGGCGATCCTGAGGGGGATCGAGGGGGCGGATGGGTGAACAGCCGCTCAAGCCCGGGTCCGGATGACAGAGGACGTGGTTCCCGGTCCACTGCTGGAGGGAAGGCCGTCCCTCACGCAGTCTCGATCGATCCCGCTCCGGAGAGGTTATAGTGGGTCCCACAGAGCGGATGTCCGGGACGCTCCCTGGACATTCAGAGGTTCTCGAGCTCCCCTCCCAGCCCCTCCACAATTCTCCTCATGCGGTTCAGCGAATCCACCAGCCTATCCCTGTAGAAGAGTAGTTCGCGCCATTCCTCCCTGTCCTCCTCCGGAATGCCCTCGACCTTCCCGGATCGGAATTCCTCGCTGCTTATCCCGTACTTACGCTCGAGTTCGCTGATATCCCGGTCCACATCTCTGAGGTCCTGCTCGATTCCCCTCAGGATCGACTTGACATCCTCGAGATCTCCCCTCAGCTCATCCCCGAAGTCCATGGGAGATGGCTCGGAGGTGGAACATTTTACCCTTGCGCCGAACCCTCCATCCAGCCTTCGCATGCCTTCACGCTCATTCCGATGATGCGTTAAGGGGGAAGGGCCCGGAGGATCTGGATGCAGGGTGGGCCCGGGCTCGAGCGCGAGTGGGAAACGTGAGTGGGGGATCCGCTTGCACCCCGTCCGCACACCATGCTCACAGCTGGGCCAGGAAGAGGGGGAGGTCGTCCCCGCCGAGCACGATCACGCCCCTCGGGTACCTCCTGTGGGGCTTGCCGGCCTTGACCTCGATCCTCAATCCATCCGCCATGGCGTCCACCTCGTATCCGTTCCTCCAGTAGTAAACCTCGCCGAACCTCCTCAGCAGGTGCTCCTGGACCACCCACTCGTACAGGGCCGAATGGAGGAAGTCTGTGGCGGTCCACATGGAGAGGACCCTCGCCAGATGGGGATCCCTGAGGAAGAACTTCCTCTCCTTCCTGAACTTGGGAGTTCTCTGGAAGAACAGGGCCTGCCCCAGTATCATGAGCCCGGAGAGGAGATCGACGTACTCCCTGACCGTCCTGTGGGATATGGAGAGGCTGGAAGCTATCGAGTTGAAGGATATGGGGGAGGGAGCCGCCTCTAGTATCCTGGAGATTATTCCCCTGGTCAGGTCGAGGCCCCTCCCGGCCCTCAATACCTCCCCCTCCAGCGACCTTATCAGGTACTCGGCCGACCTTGGATCGCCGTTGATGGAGAGGGGATACCCACCGGTCCTCAGGTAGTCTTGGAAGAGGATCCTTATCCTCCCGGCCTGGGGGAGTAGGGCGTCGAGGGACTGGGGGGTTTCGGAGGGCTCCACCCTGATCCCCCTAACACCCAGGTACTCCCTGAAGGAGAG
>JALWYH010000110.1 GCA_027078475.1 Thermoproteota archaeon | reverse complement strand
ATAATATACCCCGAGAACGTGGACCCCGAGCCCAAGACCCTCATCCTGGGAGTGGTGGAGGTTGAGCCCGGCCACCACACTCCCCTTCACAGGCACAGGTGCGAGGAGGTCTACTACATACTTCAGGGCGAGGGCGAGGTGGAGATAGAGGGTAGGAGGTATCCGGTGAGGGAGGGCTACGGGGTCTTCCTTCCAGAGGGGGTTAGGCACAGGATCCACAACACCGGAGGGGAGGCGCTGAGGTACGTGGCCGTGGGGGGAATAATGATGGTCCCCCTGGTCCCCAAGTGGCCTACCGAGTCCCCCTACGAGATCCTCGAGTAGGTGCCATCCGGCAGCGCCGGCGACCTTTTTATGCTGACGGGGGAGGAGGTGCTGGATGTACAGAGCCCCTCCGGAGTTCATCTACATAAGATGGATAGGGTTGCTATGCACCCTGATACCCATGCTGGCCTTCCTGGCCGTAACGGTGGTGTCCAGCGGGTATCACGGGATACCCTTCACCCTGGCCAGCTTCATCCCCCTCCTCATCCTCTCCTACTACCTGGACCTGCTAATGGATGCCCTCCCCCTGACCGGTAGGCTGGGGCACCCATACCTGAAAGTCTCCCTGGCCTGGCTCCTGGCCTATCCCCTGGCCAGACTGCTGGTGACGGAGCCCATGCTCATAGCCTTGGGATATCCGACTCTGGCATTCAAGGGGGTTGCGGGAATCCTACTCATCATGGCCGGGCTGGCTTTCTTGGGTTTCGCCTACGGCACCTTCTTCTACACGGCATACATCACTCTGTTCAGGATGTATCTGAAGAGGAAGCTGAAGAGAGGAGAAATACCGAGGGAGCTCAGCCGCTGAGCCCCCTCGCTCCCATCCCACGTTCAGCCCTCATCACGGCTCCCTCATCGGCCGATGCCGCCAGCAGGGAATAGATGGCCAGGAACCCGCCCTCCCTCGGCGGTGGCGGCGTCCACCTCTTCCTTCTCTCCTCGAGCTCGTCCTCGTCCACCAGCAGGTCGAGCCTCCTGTGGGGGACATCGATGAGTATCTCGTCGCCCTCCTCCACCAGGGCTATGGGACCGCCCTCCGCCGCCTCCGGGGAGACGTGACCTATCGCAGGTCCCCTGGTCGCTCCCGAGAACCTGCCGTCGGTGATCAGGGCCACCCTCCTCAGCCCCATTCCCATTATAATGGAGGTGGCCGTCAACATCTCCCTCATGCCGGGACCTCCCTTGGGCCCCTCGTACCTTATCACCACCACATCGCCCTCCCCTATTCTGCCCTCATATATCGCCTTCACGGCCTCCTCCTCCGAGTTGAAGGGCCTGGCCCTGCCCCTGAAGACCAGCATCTCGGGATCGACAGCCGTCTGCTTTATCACAGCTCCTCTGGGGGCGAGGGATCCCCAGAGAATGGCCAGTCCGCCCTGCTCGTGATACGGGTTGTCCCTGGGCCTTATGACCTCCCTGTCCCTCACCTCCACCCTCCTCACCACTTCACCCCAGGTCTCACCCGAGGCGGTGAGCTGGTCCAGGTGCATCATCTCCGCCAGCTCCTTGAAGACCGCCGGAACACCACCGGCGTAGTGCAGGTCTCTGACGTAGTGGGGGCCAGCGGGATTGAGGTTGGTGATGTGAGGAGTCTCCCTGCTTATCTCGTCGAACAGCTCCAGTGGGAGGTCCACTCCAGCCTCCTTGGCTATGGCCATCAAGTGAAGGACCGCATTGGTGGATCCCCCAAGGGCCACGTCCACCCTTATTGCGTTCTCGAAGGCCTGCCTGGTCATCAGGTCCCTGGGCCTTATACCCCTCCTGAGGAGCTCCATCACGGCCCTCCCTGCCGCCCTTCCTGCTCTGATCCTCTCGGCCGAGACGGCGGGTATGGTGGAGGTCCCCGGCAGGGCCATACCAAGGGACTCAGCTGCTATCGCCATTGTGTTGGCCGTGTACAGGCCGGCGCAGGATCCGGGTCCGGGGACGGCCAGTGACTCGATGCGCCTCAGCTCCTCCTCCCCTATCTTGCCGGCCTTGTACTGCCCCACCGCCTCGAAGACGTGGCTCAACGCCATCTCCTCACCATCAACCATCCCGGGGAGCATGCACCCCCCGTTCACCAGCACCGCCGGGACGTTGAGCCTGGCGGCCGCCATCAGCATGCCCGGGGTTATCTTATCGCACGAAGTGACCAGCACAAGGGCGTCGAAGGCGTGGGCCTTGGCCATGAGCTCCACGCTTCCAGCTATGAGCTCCCTGCTCGGCAGGGGGGCCTTCATCCCCTCGTGTCCCATGGCTATGCCGTCGCATATAGCTATGGTGTTGAACTCCAGGGGCGTGCCTCCAGCCTCTCTAACTCCCTGCTTGACCGCTTCAGCTACCCTGTCAAGGTGAACGTGCCCCGGAACTATCTCGTTCCAGGAATTGGCCACCCCTATAAGCGGCTTACTCAGATCCTCCTCATCCAGGCCCGCGGCCTTGAAGAGGGACCTCTGAGGGGCCCTCTCGGGTCCCTCGGTGACGACGCGACTCCTCCACTTGAGATCCAGGGAAACACCCCCGATGGCCCCTCCGCCTCAGATATAGCTTTTTCGTGCGAGAAGGTCGACGATCGAACCTTCCCCGAGCCACGAACTTCATCTCTCCACGCATCCTCCTGGCCGATCCTGCAGCCCGATCTCATGAGCGGGTGATGAACCCAAGTCCATCAAAAGTCATCACGCTTCACGGAGTGGACCCCGTAAACGTATCATATTTATTTTCCTCCAGAGTGAAATTCTCGTAGGGGGAGGGGTCAGGGATGAAGTCGGGTAGGATGGTCGTGCTGCTGGTCGCCCTGGCGATCATGCTGTCCTCCATTGCTGCGCCGGCGATCCCGCTGGTCGCTACCCAGGCGAAGATCAAGGTCACCAAGATCCCCGTTCCACTCCCGCCTCCATCCCCATCCCCCATAGTAGGTACTGGCACCCGTACGTTGCCCGTCATAACCATAACCGGCCCGACGGTCACCGTTCCTAAACCCTCAATCACGCTGATACCCATTCCCACCATCACCATAACAATCCCCCTGCCCACCGTGACCATAAAGCCCATAATCGTGCCCACTCCCCCGTCTAAGCCCGTGAAGAAGTACACCATCATCGTCAAGGTTGATCCTCCCCTCTCTGGCCAAGTGAAACCTCTGGGGGTGGGGAGGCATTCGGTGGCTGCGGGTACCAAGATAGCTCTGAAGGCGGTGCCAAATGCGGGGTACGACTTCGATCACTGGACGATCGATGGCTACAGGGAGGTCTTTGGTCCGGTCCTGAGGCTCAGGGTGAACGCCAATCACGAGATCGTGGCCCACTTCAGGGAGTGGAGAAGCGAGACAACTGAGCTCCCCTCAATACCGGTGTCCTCCTCCGGCAGGGGATCCGGGAAGGTCGCGAAGGGATGCTCCCTTCCGGCAGGCTTCCCGGAATCGGTGAGCTTCACGGGCATGTACGCAGATCTGGTCTACAATGAGGACCTGCTAGCGGACCTCGACGGAGGAGGGAATGGAACCGTCGTGGTGGGAAGGCTGGCCATGGAGCCCCAGCCGTGGTACAGGATAGGGGTGAGGATGAGTGGCCTGACCCTCCAGGTCGGGGAGAGGAGGTATCATGCGGAGCTGGGAGTCAGGGACTACGGCCTGATCTACCTGTCCTGCAGCGGAGATCGGCTGACCATCAGGGTTGCCGGGCTGACTAGGTACGGGACCAGGGCCGCCCTGCTCTGGTTGCTCAACAATCCCGGAGGGGTGGACGGTAAGGCCCTCGTGGTGGTGGAGTGGACTGACATGAATTCGGATGGAAAGGTGGAGATTGGGGAGATCAGCCCCATCATCACCGAGCCGTGATTAATTCTTCCCTTCCTCTTTCTCCCTTCTCCATTGCTACCTCGGCACTCGCTTCCTCATCGCCCGCCAGGGAGCCTCACTCCTCCATCATCTTCTCTATCCATGATTTCTCCTTCTTGACGCTGAGGCCCCTTAGCCTTGCTAGGGCGTCGAACACCTTCGTCTGTCCCAGCAGCATCACCACGGAGACAACCATGTAGAGCGAATTCAGAGCCCATCCATTCATCAGCGACAGGTATGTCTCGTACAGACCGAAGGGCTCCTCGAACAATGTCATGGGGACCAGCTCCAGGATGAACTCACCTCCCAAGTTTATGAAACCAATTATCGTCGTTCCGATTATGAAGCTGAGGACCCTGAGGCTCCTCGTCCTCCTATATATCATGTAGAACAGCACCTCCCCGGCCATGGCCACGATGAAGAGGAACAGGATCCCGGCGGTTACCGTTACCCTTATCACATCTATCGATCTGATATAGCTCAGGAAGACCGCTTTGAACAGGTAATAGGTGTAGAACAGCACGTAGAACACGAAGATGAATACTGCCGTGGGGATGAGGTAGAACATCTTGAACTCCATCAGGTAAACTGCCAGCGTGGCGACGGCGGCGGATGACAGGAGGAGGAAGCTCAGGGCCATGAACCAGCTGAATATATCCACCGTGGTCTCGGCGTACACGAGGAACACTGACCCATTGATCCAGTAATAGAAGATCAGCGAGAACTCGGAGAGGGCGAACACGAGGAAGGTGCCGAGTGAGAGCAGGAGTCTCCTCTCCCGGGTCCTAGCCACCTCCACGAGGATGTAAACTGAGATCACGGCCTCGGAAATCAGGCCGACCAGGTGAGCGAGAGGATACGGGTCCGAGAGGACCGAAAGTAGGGAGGCCAGAATACGATCACCCCCGCTTACATGAAGAAGAGGCCTCTCGATCTCTCGAGGGCCTTGTCGACGACGCTCCTATCGTACCTCCTCTTATCCCCGGAGGATTCGTAGTTCAGGAGCGTCCTGAATATGTCAGGGAGGACTTCCTTCAGGAGCTCCTTGGTCAGGGACCTGCTCTCGCTGAGCTGCCTGTAAATGTGGATGAGCCCCTCTTCCAGCTTGATCAGATCTTCCTGATCCTTGGACACGGCAAGCAGGGATGCTATACCGGGTCTTGGTTTCTCCCCCTCCAGCCTGAGGGTTATCCCAACGAAGTAGAATTCCCCGTGGGTGAACTTCACCACCTCACCCCCCCTGGCGGAGAAGGGAAAGGACCTTAGAGGAACGGAGCCCATCTCATCGGAGAAGTTCCTCGGGTAACCGGCTATTATCTCTAGGCCTTCAGGCTCCAGCGAGGCCAGCAGGAGATACTCAAGCCCCATGATCCTCCTCTCCTCAATTCACCGGTTAATAATAAAAAGGATTAAAGGAACGGGTACGGATGTTTCATCGGATCTCCTCTGGGGGAAAACTGGTGGGGTCCGAGGGTCGATGAGGCAGGCACAATTATCTCGCAAGGCGGGTTCATCCCCTCCGTTGGCCCGACGAATCGGGTGGCAGGCACTTCCTCACCCAACCGAATTTCACGTGTTACTCGAGAAAATCCTTATATCTTCCCCCAATTAATTTTCATTAAGATGGATAAATGTAATATTTGGTCGGTGCTGATTCAAGAGGTCTCCGGCCAGCTAGGAAGGGGACGAGCACGGAGAGCCTTGGCAAGGATGGAGAGGGATGGTATCCTGTCCCTCGTCGAGAGCATATCTACGAGGGTATGCTCGCTGAGGAACATAGCCAGACTCTCACGTGAGATAGGGATAGGGGATCCGGAGAGAACGGGTGGGCTGCTTAAGTGGAGCGAGGAGGTGGTGAGCTATCTCAGGGCAGTCCTCCTCGATCTCTCAAGGGATCCCTCCTATAACAGGCTGATCCTGAGGCGGAAAGACAAGGCCGTGCGATATGGGCGGAAGCTTGCCGAGCTACTCAGGCAGTTGGATCTCCTGGAGGAGAAGGTGGTCAGGAGAACGAAGGAGGACCTGAGGGAGAGAATAGCGGAGTTGGCCGGTCGGAAGGCAGCGGAGTTCATCAGGAGGTTGAGGAAACCCGATGCCACGGAGCTGGTGGACCTGCTAGAGGAGGTGACTCGCGAGCTCAGGTCCGGCGCCGCTCCTGCGGGTCGGCGAGTGAATGACGGCGGGCCAGCTTCTAGATCCCTGTCCGGAATCCGCCACCACCTGGTCGACCTGAGGGAGGAACTGCGATCTAGAGGTGTCAGATTTCTCCAGCTGGAATCCATTCACCACTCCTTGGAGGCCCTGCCGGAGGGGGTGATGGCCGAGGGCCGCCGGCAGCTGTTGACTCTCTCAACCAAGACGCTCCTCTACGGGCGGATACTCCTCAAGCTTTCGGACGACTACATTAGGCTCAGGGGAGATATGGAGGAGCTGAGAACTACCCTGGCGCGGCTCCTCCGGGACGCGGGACTGGATGAGCTGTCTGACCTCGTTGAGCTCATAGGGATGCCCGTTCTGGAGCTGCCCCTGACAGTCATGGAGGGGGCAGACATACAGTTCATGGCCAGCGAGGTGGAGAGGATGAGATCCCTCGTCGATGGTCTCAGTGAGGCAGTGAGAGAGGCCGAGGCATCGGTTGGTGGGGTGACGATTGGAATGGAGAGTGGAAGTGAGAGAGGGAGGGAGTTCCCATCCTACCTGCCCTCCCCCTGCACCATGGAGGAAACCCTTCTGGTGAGATCGATAACTAACTTCCTCAGGACCAGGAGGCTTCGCCCCTCCGCTGGAGAGGATTACATCGCCCCCGGAATCCTCGACGAGCTGGCGGATCTCTACTCAGTTTGGAGACTGCGCACCCTCAATCTCCTGAGGAAGAGGGGGAGGATCAGGCTGGATGAGGTTGGGCACGTGCCATCCAGGTGGAGAAGGTGGTTCTTGGACAACTTGGAGCGCGAGGGTGTGATCAAGGTGAAGGGGGACGTGGTGTCCCTTATCGAGCCCTCCTCACCGTTGTCCCGCAGGGTCAAGCTGAAGCTCGAATTCCTGGAATCCATGCTGGAGGGAATGGGTGAGATCCCCGGGGAGGATGGGGCAGACACCGATATCCCGGCGATCAGGGAAGAGTTCGAGAGGATAAGGAGGAGATGGAACGAGGGAGTGGATGAGGAGGAGCTTCACGAGCTTGAGGCGAGACTGGGTGAATTGATAAGGAGGCTGGGCTACGGGAGACCGTTCGTGAAGTCGTGAAGAGCTCGTGATGGCCCCTCCTCTTCCCCCTTCCCTGTCACATCTCTCCATCAATCTCTCCTCTCGTTTGCCCTCCCTCCATCCCCTTCTTCCCCATCCCCCGGTTTCGATCTCGACGTTATCTCCTCCCTGATCTCCCTCAGGTATCGCAACATGCCCGGGATCAGGAACTTGAAGTTGGAGGCATGTAGCTTGGCATAGTCCAGCAATCTCGACAGGCCCTCCAGTTCATCGGCCCCGATTCCATTCCTCTCAAGCTCGGCCATTCCCCTCCTGATCTCACCCACCATCCTGGCGACCGCGATGATGTCTACCTCCTGAGGGGAGGAGATGTAGTCCTGAAGCACCCCCATGACGATCTCTAGGTAGTTGGGTGAAAGGTGCTCCGCCTTGAGTGGTATCTCTCTCACCCTGGCAGCTATGAACCTGAGGATGAGATCGTTGCCCTCCGACCTCTCTATGGCCGCCGCCAGGACGCCCATCGAAATGGTGAGCTCCTCGACAATCCTGTCTCTTAGCAGATTCGCCCTCTCTTGGATCCGTCTGAACAGTTCCCTGTGGAAGTCAAGGGCGCTCCCCTCCCTCAGAGCCCGGATCTCATCCGAACTCGCCCAGTTCACCTTGGCCAGCTGAAGGGCGATAGAACCGAACTCCCTCAGGAGATCCCTCAGCTCCCCAGAGAACCTGTCGACCAGCACTGAGGAGAAGAGCTCCGAGATCCTCTCCACCTTGGCCAGGCTCGAATAGGCTGACATCATGGCGTCGTAGAGGGACGCCACAATGAGTCCCGCCTCCGTGCTCCTGGCTGTCTGCCCATCGAGGAATCTTTCGAGCATCATTTCTCCACTATGGCCGGATAAATTTAATAAATTCGCCCATGAGGCGGGTGACCACAAAACTGAGCATACATAGGACCCACGGTGCTAGGTGGAGACGGCCGGGGATGACAGCGATCTCCCCACGGGCGGGCTCTAAGGGGGCGCTACGGGTGAAAAGAGGGAGGGGGGCTGTTGGGCCAAGTCAGCCCGCATACCTCGCCATCATGTCAATGAGGATGTCCTTGACCCTGCTGTAGTCCTTGCTCTTGGCGATACTGTTTATCACATCCATCAGGAGGGCCCTGACCTTGCTCTCAGGTGACCTCTTCGGGATCAGGGCGGCAGCCAGTATCCCCTTCTTGTAGGCTATCACTATCTTCCTGTCCTTCATCTCGATGGACTGGGGGATGTCCCTCAGCGCGTCCTCGGTGTAGTTCTTGGTCAGAGACAGGAAGGCGCTCAGGGTCAGGCTCTTGGAAGTGGAGGTCGAAACCAGAGGATTGCCGTGCTCATCCAGGATGACGAGCTCCTCGATTCTCATTGGGTGGATCACCTCACCGCCGGTCAACTGCTCGTAAAGCCAGGCGAAGGCCTCGAAGAGGCCAAAACCTGTGATGGCGCTCGTCCACACAACCTGCCATGGTATACCCTCCAGCTTGGTCAGCTCAAAGTAGTCTATGACCTCCATAACGGTGGCCGCCTCCTCTAGATCGGCCTTGTTCGCTAGCACGAGAAGGGGGATCTTCCTCTTCATCATCGATATGACGTTCCACAGTTCCGTCTTCGCCTCCTCGAACCTCTCCCTGTCGGCGGAGTCTATGACGAAGATGATTGCGTCGGCCTTCTCGGCGTACTCGGCCCATATCCTCCTGAGGGACCTCTGTCCTCCCAGGTCCCAGACGTTGAACTCGAGGTTCCTGACTCTCAGCCTCTCGAAGTTGGCCCCGACGGTCGGAATTGTGGATCCGGGCTCTCCCTTTCTCAGGTAATTGAGAAGGGTGGTTTTCCCAGCCCCGTCAAGCCCCAGTATTACGAGGGTAGCCGATCTCTTAAAGAGACCCAGCAGGTTGGAGATGAGCTTGCCGAAAGGCATCGGGTTAACGTGCCGTCAGTTCTAAAATAGTTTTCGGGGGATGCCCAGCATCAGAATGTAAAAATGTTTAACCCCCTTTCCCCTCACCCCCCAAGTAGGCCCTCAGCTGCAAGATAAGGCCGTCTATCCTGTCCCTCGCAGCCTCGTAGTCCTTCACACCGATTCCCAAGTAGACATCATCTCCCACGATCGCTAGCACGATGTAACCCTCCTCCGCCCTCAGCAGGCATGAGTGAAAGTTGCCGAGGTTCGCGTGCTCAGACACGGACTTTGATATCTCCATTATGGCCGCGCTGGACGCCAGGAAGAAATCCTTCACCATCTCCTCCGAGAGGGAATCGTATAGGGAGATCCCGTCTGGGGTGAAGAGACTCATGAAGAGTAGGTTGTCGCCCACCTCACCGGAGAATTCCTCTAGTATGGACCTGAATTCCTTGGTCAGCTCGGGCATCACTCACCACCGCGCGGGAAGACGACGGAGCTGCTCCTGAGTTCATCGAGGTATCTCTTTATCCCAGGTGCCAACTGCCTGTACTTTCCGAGCAGGAACCTGAGGTAACTCAGGATCTCCATTATGTCCTTTATCCTGGTGGCCACCTCCTTGTCCGCGAAATCGTTCCCGACCTCCCTGAGGAGCTCGCTTACCTCATCCAGCTTCTCCGCAATGGGAGTCACGTCTCCGTCGTAGGGCGGGAGCAGGCTCCTCATGAGGTCCACGAGTATCTCCAAGTAGTTTCCCGGCATGTAGCTCAGCTTCGCTGGAGCCTCATTGAGCCTGGCCGCCAGGAACCTCGTCTCGACTCCAGCGTCGGGCATCCTGATGAGGACCTCGCTCAGGGTAGATGTGGCCAGCTCCACCTCTCTCTGAATCTCCGCCAGGAGCTCGCTAACCTCCGATCTGACCTTCCTGAGCTCATCCCTCACCTTCCTCAGGTCCTCTCTCTTGGGGGACACGTCTAGAGATCCCCCGAGGACCTTGCTCATGTCATTCACGAAGAGCGAGACCTCCCTCTCCAGATCGTTGAGCTCCCTGTCGAAAGTCCTCCTGAGCAGAGGGCTCGAGGCCTTCAGGAGTCCGTCAGCTCTTCTGAGGTCGTTCACTAGGTAGTACACATCCTCGTACATGGAGAGGGTGAGGAGCTTCATTTCTAGCGTTTTAGCCTCATCTTCCTCCAGGTACCTTTCCAGCATCAGGGGTAGGGGCGTGCGGATGCATTTATATTTTGGGTAGGGTAACAAGCCCCGATATTAGATGGAACCTAAGACCTTAGAGGAGATCTTGGAGCACCTCAGGAGCTCGGGCCTTCCTCCTGAGAGGGTAAATAGATTCGCCGCCCTCCTGAAGAAGGACGGTCTCCTCGAAGTCGTGGAGGGAGTCCTGAGGAAGTGCCAGGAGCTGGAGGATGCCCTGTCCCAGGTCTCCGAGATAGGAGGACTGGCAGACGTCTCCAAGGAGGTCACTCACAAGGTGGAGATAGTAAGGAGGTTCCTCCTCACCTCCTTGGTGAACCTGGCCACCGACGGGGCGTACATGAGGGGGATGTTCAGGAAGAAATCCAAGGCGAAAAAGCTCAGGGAGATACTCATAGCCACGGAGGAGGAGCTGGAGGAGACGGAGGCCCGACTCCTGGAGACGGTCAGGGGGGTCCTGCTCAAGACCCTCGATTCCCTGGGACGGTCCGATGAGGCCCTGAGGTCTCGCATTCAGGGGATAAGGCAGCTGAAGGACCTTACCACGGCCAGGGAGATATGGTCCAAGATAAGCCCGGAGCTGGCCAAGGCCGTCGAGGGAACGAAGACACAGAGGAGAGGGGGTGAGGATGTTCTGGTGGTTACGGATGAGCTCCTCAATGAGATACTGGCCACCCTCGCGAAGATGGAGGAAAACAGGAGGGAGCTCGAGCTGAGGGGTTGCACATTCCTCCTCCTCTCGGAGGTGTCCTCCCTCAAGGACAGGGTCTTGGACTGGCTCTCGTCAGCCTACGGGAGGGAATCCCTCGGGGCCGGTAACCTGCTCAGGCTGGTAAGGAGGCTATCGGATGATTCGGATGTGCTCCTCTCCACCTCGATAAGACTCCTCAACCTCAGATCAGAGCTGGAGGGTGTCAAGAGGGACATACTCGAGAAGGTAAGCCAGAAGATGCCCCACATGACCGAGACCATATCGATGATAGGACTGAGCTCGCCCAGGCTCCCGTGCACCATCTCCATGCCCGAGGAGATAGCGAGCCTCAGGTACGAGGTCTCCAAGCTGGCCGACACCGTCAACTCGCTGAAGGATCTCGGGGATGAGCTGGACCACTTCACCGACGAGATCAAGCTTCAGCCCGACAAGCTATCCTACAGGACGGAATCGGACTTCCTCAGGAGCCTGACTGAGACTCTTAGGGCCCTGAGGCTGTCTCGCGGTCTGCCCAGCACCGCATACTCACTGCCAGGTCTCATGGAGGAGCTCCTCTCCCTCTATCCCAGGTGGAGAGAGTACGTGAGGGAGCAGCTCGAGGAGAGGGGTTACCTGGAACTCGATGAGCTCTCCTTCATTCCCGAGATGTGGAGGGGATGGTTCCTCTCGAGCCTGGAGGAGGAGGGTCTAATAACCGTATCGGGTGACAGGATACTCCCGAGGGCTCCGAGCCCCGAGCTCAGGAAGCTGAGGATGAAGTTCGAGTTCCTCAAGGACACCTACGAGGACATGAAACCCGTCTTCCTGAAGGCTGGAATTGATGAGGGATATCTCTCCTCCATCGAGGACAAGCTCTCCATGCTGGAGGATCCTAAACTGGATGCCACAAGGAGAGAGAGGCTCCTCAAGGAGGTCGAGAGGGAACTTGACAGGGCGCTGGGCGTCCTGAAGGGGGGGTTGACCGATGAGGAAGATGAAGCTAGTGGTAATGGGCCCGCACCAGGCTGGCAAGTCCACCTTGATTCATAGGCTCGATCCCTGGGCCGTGAGGATGGACTACTCCAAGGGTTCCTTCTCCACCACAGTGGGCTTCGACTACGGCATAGTGATATGGGATGCAACCACCAACCGCCTGTACAGGAAGGACCAGCTGGATCTCGTGGATCCATCCAACGAGCTATGGAAGGTGACGATAACCGGGACCCCTGGGCAGGCAGCCTTCGCCCCAGTGAGGAAGGTCCTCGCCAGGGGGAAGGACGGGGTCATCCTGGTGATAGACAGCGCCAGGCCGGTCCAGATGGTCTACGCCCTGAGCCAGTACCAGGAGGCGAGGGAGGCGGCCGGACCGGTTCCTCTAATAGTGTTCGCCAACAAGCAGGATCTCCCACAGGCAAAGAGCGCCGAGACCATAGCCTCCCTTATGGGGGTCAAGTCGAAGGTGGTTCCCATATCCGCCCTCAAGGGGGAGAATGTCGAGGAGAGCTTCCTAGAGTTCCTCAAGGAGGTAAGGAGGAGCATACTCGCCAGGTCCATCGAGAGCGTCGCCGGGAGGAAGGAAGCCGGGTGGATGTCTTGGATGAGAAGGAAGCTAGCATCATCGGTTTGAAAGCCCTAGTCCGCGTGAATCCCAGTCCGAGGTGCGTGATGACCTCCAAGGGCTACAGGATCTCCGTCCGGACGTTGGCCTGCTCCCAGGGAACGTGCGCCTCCCTGCTGGAGGTGGCAT
>JALWYH010000109.1 GCA_027078475.1 Thermoproteota archaeon | reverse complement strand
GCCCTGTCCAGGCTTATCCTCCTCTCCCTTATCATCTTCTCCACGACCCTGTCGACCTCCTCGGGCGTGGCGCCAGCTGCCAGGGCTATGTTGCGGGCGTGAAGCTTCATGTGGCCAGCCTGTATCCCCTCAGTCGCGAGCGCCCTCAGGGCGGCGAAGTTCTGGGCCAGGCCAACCGCCGCCATCACCTGTGCCAGCTCCCTCGCCTTCTGTACTCCTAGAATCTTGAGGGCCAGCTTCGCTATGGGATGAACCCTGACCACGCCGCCCACGGTCCCTACCGCCAGGGGGAGCTCTATGCTGCCCCAAAGGTCCCCGTTGTCGTCGACCCAGTACTCGGTCAGGGAGGTGTACCTCCCTCCCCTGGCGGCGTAGCTGTGGGCCCCGGCCTCCAAGGCCCTAGTGTCCTGCCCGGTGGCCCTGGCCACGGCGATTATCCCGTTCATTATCCCCTTGTTGTGAGTTGCAGCCCTGTAAGGGTCGTACTTGGCGAAGCGGTAGGCCCACATTATCCCCTCCACCACCTCCTCTCCTCCTATCGCCGCCTTGGCGAACTTGGCCCTTGCCCTAGCCAGTCGCCTGTCCGCGAGGTTGGAGAGGATTCTCAGGTAGACCTTCCCGCCCGTCAGCCTCTCTATGGTGGGAGCCAGGCCCTCCGCCATTGTGTTGACCGTGTTGGCGCCCATCGCATCCAGCGTGTCCACGTACAGGTGCACCACCAGCATGGGGCCGGCGTCGGTGTCAATGGTCCTCACCTCTAGGTCCCTCGCCCCTCCACCGAGCTTCACGAGGAGGGGGTCCATCTCGTTGGCCAGCTCCAGTAGCTTCTCCTTCTCCGCCATTATGGTCCTCTTGGCCTCCTCCAAGTCGGGGACCTTCACCACCTGTATCTGGGATATCATGATGGAATCGGTGGCCTCGGCCTCGAAGCCGCCAGACTCCCTGGCCATCTTCGCAGCGTTGCTGGCCGCCGCCACCACGGAAGGCTCCTCTATGGCCATGGGAACTAGGTAGTCCTTTCCGTTTATCAGGAAGTTCGTCGCCACGGCGAAGGGCAGGGGCCATAGGCCTATCACGTTCTCTATCATGTGGTCGGCCACTTCAAGCGGCAACTTTCCGTACTTTATCACTTCGACCTCCTCATCGGTCAGGCCCGCGAACTCTTTCACCTTCTGGAGCCTCTCATCTATCGAGAGCTTGTAGAAACCAGGTATCCTCGAACTGGGCATCTTACCACCGGCAGCCGAACCCGGTGTATAATAAATGCCTTGGCACGGCCGGATCGCCGGACGCGGGAGATGAGAGGGAGTCATCAAACTGAGTGCGATCGCTCCTCAGCAGATCACTCGCCAGCAGTTGAAAACGCTCTTAAGTACCCGCTGCTCCTCGTAAGGGATTCGAGTTGATAGCCCTCCTGGCCGCCATAATGTCAGGGATCATCTGGGGAACTGTGCCAGCTCTATACTCGGAGGCAACCAGGAGCGGCGGATCGGTGAGGGCCAACCTTTGGAAGTCTCTGGGTGCCATCATCTTTCTGATCCCACTGACTGCACTGACGGGCGACATGGAAGTGCCTCCCCTCATGGGCCTGCTTTATATAATGGCCAACATGTCGCTTGGAACTGGCCTGGGGGACTATTCCTTCCTAAAATCTATAAGACTGATGGGTCCCGGTAGGGCGACCCCAGTGGCGTTCACGTACGTGGTCTGGACCGCTCTCCTTTCCCACACCTTGCTGGGAGAGCCCCTCACCCCTCAGATAATGATTGGGGTGCTGCTCGCCATCGCGGGCATTTGGGCTCTGACATACAGGGGTGGCAAATGGGACTTGGTCGGGACATTTTGGGCACTCCTTTCCTCTCTCTGCTACACTCTCGGCCCAATAGCTGCTAAGCTCGCGCTGGAGTACGTGACGCCCCTGAACATGACATTGTGGAACACGATGCTCATAACGCTCGTGTATGGGGTGCTGAGCTATCCCAGATACAGGGTCAGGGGAATGGGCAGGGCGCTGGTGGGCGGCCTGCTCGGTGTGGGGGTCGCCCTCCCTTTGTACTTCTACGCTCTCGATGAGGTGGGGGTCACAATAGCCACCCTGGCGACCGCAATAGGTCCGCCCACGTCTCAGCTTGCTTCCCACCTCAGCGGTGACAGAGTCACTAGTAGGGATGTGCTGGGTTCGGCCCTGGTGGTCACGGGCCTAGTTCTGTCGGTGATCTAGGTGAGCCTAATTGGGCATTTCAGGACTCATGACCTGGAATTACACACTGCGCCGTCCTCAGTTACTGATGGGCCAACGTTCGACCATCGAGTATATCGAGAGGACCTTTAGATTAGATCAGGATATCGCGAGATGCCTGGCCTCGCCTGTAGCATTTCCGTCGTGTTTCGATATCAGTTCTCGCTGATTTTCCCCCTTACAGTGCGCATGAGACGGGTGAGGGAGTAGGTTGTGTAAATGCTAGGTGTATGTGACCGCGGTCAACCCTCAGCGGACGATTAAGTGGAGAAGAGGTTTATCTTTCCTCTACTCTGGGCCGGCGCTCATCCTAACCCAGTAGTTTGCATCTAAATCGATCTTAGAAAGGACCTCGCTTCCCTTAGAAGATGACCTCTTGGGATCCCTCCTATCACAAAGCATTTTATATCCCACACCAGATCATAGCGCGATGTCCCTCACCAGCGAGGAGAAAAAGAAATTTTTGAGGGCATTGGAGGAGGACGATGAGTTTAGATATGCAATCGCGGGTCTCGTGGGATACAGGGAGATCCTGGCCCGGCTGGAGGAGCACGATCGCAAGTTCGAGGAGATCCTGGCCCGGCTGGAGGAGCACGACAGGAAGTTCGAGCAGGTGATGGCCCGGCTGGAGGAGCACGATCGCAAGTTCGAGGAGATCCTGGCCCGGCTGGAGGAGCACGACAGGAAGTTCGAGCAGGTGATGGCCCGGCTGGAGGAGCACGATCGCAAGTTCGAGGAGATCCTGGCGGAGATCAAGGGAATCAAGGAAGATCTCAAGAGGATGGGTGGCATGGTAGAGAGATTCTCACTCACCCTTGAGGAGGAAGGAAGGGAGGTCCTCTCTTGGCTCCTGAGAAAGGAGGGAATAGATATTGAGCTCGAATCAGTCGAGATTGGTGGGGTGCAATACGATATCTACGGAGAGAGTGATGATCTGGTTATAATAGGGGAAGTAAAGACTAGGTTGAGCGCTAAGCGCGTGGAAGAGTTTGCGGAGAGAATAGAGAAGCTCCTCAAGATAGAGAGAAGAATGAGGAACAAGAGGGTGATCAAGGTCATGTACGCCATGGTGGTGCTTCCAGCAGCGCTAGAGGAGGCGAGAGCTAGAGGCATCACCGTAGTCACGGTCAAGGGCGTGATATCTGGAGATCTGAAGCTCCTAGCGGGTGGCTAGTCCCGTCGATCTGGCCCTTTTATCCCTCCCCACATCACCATCCCGGCCTCCGGGACTCAAGGCACTGCTTGACCGTTTCCTCCAGTGGGGAGTCACCGCATTGCCGTCACCCTGCCATTCAGCCCAATAGAGACCTGAGGAAGATTGAAGGGGTCCTCTCCAAACTAATTCCAGCCTTGGTCGGACCGAAGTTCATTGGATTTCCCCCGGCACGACCTCGATCGTTATTAATTTGCCCGGGTGGTGAGCTAGAGGCCTATGCTGAAGGGAATAGGGAAGGGTATCAAGCTCCTCCCGGGGAGCCCCTCAACCATGTTCGTCCCGTGGGAGGACGGCTTCATAGTTATCGATCCAGGATCTTCGGAGGGCAGGACCGCGGATATAAGGGCTCAGGGGAAGGTTAAGGCCGTTCTACTGACGCACTTCCACTCTGACCACGTCCTCGCCGCTAAGGGATTGGAGAGCGAGCTCGGGACACACGCTCCAATTGTGGAGGCCTGCGGCGTTGAATCGGTGGGCCTGAGGAGGGCGGTGACCTTCGGGGGCTACGCTCCGGAGGGCCTGATCTACCCCGT